>JAHBXU010000864.1 GCA_019636315.1 Planctomycetaceae bacterium
CTCGCCGTCGAAACCCGATGACGGCGAAGGCCTGTATCGCCGCAGCCTGTACACGTACTGGAAGCGCACTGGTCCCGCCCCGGTGCTTGTCACACTCGACGCTTCCAAGCGCGACGTGTGCCAGGTACGCCGCGAGCAGACGTCGTCGCCGGTCCAGGCCTTTGTGATGATGAACAGCCCGCAGTTCGTCGAAGCCGCCCGCGTCCTGGCGGAGCGATTACTCCGCAAGCACGGTGACGACGCCGCGGCTCTCCTCAGCGACATGTTTCGCTTGCTGACGAGCCGCGAACCGCACGAACGCGAACTGGCCGTCATCCGCAACCTGTACGACCAGCAACGGAACCGCTTCGCGGCTCTCCCGGACCAGGAGGCCGCACTGCTGGCGATCGGATCGAAGCCGCGCGATGCGTCACTCGACGCCTCCCAACTCGCGGCACTGACCGTCGTGGCCAACACCATGTTCAACTTCGACGAATGCGTGACGCACCGGTAGTGCCAGTCTCAGACTTCCCTCACGGATGAGAAAGACGGCCCTCAGGAGGCTCCTCATGAACACTCGAGTGATTGATCAGAACGAACGTGCACAAATGGAGCGTTTCTCCGTTCGCTTGAGCCTGGCCAACGACCGCGATGTCGGACTGGCGGAATCTGGCGCGATTCGACCCGAGGATGTGCGACGGACTCAGGTTGACGGCATCGTTGACACAGGCGCGGCGCATTTGGTGCTGCCGGAAAAAGTCGTGAAGCAGCTCGGCCTTCCTGAGGCAGGCGCTGTCAAGGTTCGCTACGCCGACCAGCGGAGCGGCAAGCGCCAGCGCGTCAGTCACGTGCTCCTGGAGATACTGGGACGGGAGTCGGTCTTCACGGCGATCGTTGAACCCAAACGCGACACGGCGCTGATCGGCGCCATCGTGTTGGAAGAGCTTGATCTCGTCGTCGACTGCACGCAGCAAGTACTCCATCCCAGGGATCCGGATTGGATTATTTCCGAGATCGAGTGACGTGACCACGTGAAGTTGCAGATGCGTGGCAGGAGAGGATGATCAATACTGGAAAGTGCATTGGCGATGGTGCAGCCGAAGCCCTACATCGTTCGTCAACACGCAGGAGTATTCGCGGGATTCGTTTTGGTCGGAGCGGTGTTTGTCGCGGCACCGTGGTTCATCGCGGATTGGGACAATATTCTGGTTCGAGCGTTCTTCACCATTCTCGGATGCTTGACGATCTTCGTGGGACTCCGGGCCTGGAGAACGTGCCGGATCGGCCTCGCCGCGGACAAGCATGGCCTGTGGTGCAGCGGCGTGTGGGGGGTGAAACACGTTCTCATTCCCTGGGACAGCATGCAGAGTGTGCGCAGGATCACATGGAACAGCATTGAAGGCGCGCACGACGGCGTACTGCTCGCACTCGACGAGCATTGGCCGCACCCGTTGGGCGTCGAAGCGGCACATCGCGTCCGATCCGAACTCCAACGCCGGATCGGTCCCCAGGACGAGCCGAATCCGCTCGTCCTGGGTCATGATGAGTGGGACTGGCGAATTGACGAGTTGATCGATCTTGTGAGGCAGTGCATTCGCGATCCCGGTGCCCGAGAGGAATTGGGCGAGTTCCGTCCCTCGAAGGGGACGTCTACAATGATGATCAATCGGAGTCAAGCGACGACATGAGCTTGCCGCCGGGCACAGCCTCTGCCAAGTGACCTGAAGAACTGTCCCGGAGGCCTATTGACGGCTGCCAGAAGAAAGCTCTACAGCGGTTGTTCCTGCGTCGCGTTCGTCGCAAAGCAGTTCCAATCATCGAGCCAATCCATGACCACCATCGCCGTCGGACAAGTGGAAGTTGATCACCGGGGTGTAGCCTACGTTGGGCCGGCGCGGATGAAGGTCAGTCACATCGTCCGCGCCCGCACGTCGTGGGGACTTTCTCCGGAAGAGATTGCGGAAGCGTATGATTCAGTCACACTGTCCGACGTCTTTACGGCCTTGGCCTATTACGCCTCCCATCAAGCCGCTGTCGACGCGCAGATCACCACGGAGGACGCGCGCACGGACGAGCTGCGGGCTCAAACCGGGAACCCGGCATTGCAGGCGAGACTGCGGCGGCTGGCAGATGAAAAGTCAGGCACGCCGTGAGCGTTGCTCTGTACATAGACGTCCATGTCGACGGACGTGTTACGCGGACGCTCATGTCGCGTGGACACGATGTGCTCCGCGCACAGGACGACGCGGCGGCAGAGTATAGCGATTCCGCCTTGCTGGAACGCGCCACAGAGCTTGCTCGTGTGATGGTGACCTACGACGACGACTTCCTTTCTGAGGCTGCGATGAGGTTTCGCAATGGCGAGCACTTTGGTGGACTGATTTTCGTTCGTCCCAGAGGTATGACGATCGGACAGGTGGTTGACCAGCTGGAAATCATCGTCGAGTGCCTGTCGCCCCTCGAAATTCAAAACCAGATCTTCTATGTTCCATTTTAATCGGA
>JAHBXU010000865.1 GCA_019636315.1 Planctomycetaceae bacterium
CATCGACGGCATGCTGCCGGCGTTCTTCGAGCCGGAGCATCGCGGCGTGCGGTATACGTAGCGTTGCTTTCGGGAGAGGTATTCCCCTTGGCTTTGGGGCGGAATGGCGGGGGCTTTCGCGCTTGTCGCGAGGCTGTTACCATTTGGGTTTCTTGAATGGCCCAAATGTGCCCGGTATTTACGTATGCCCAAGCCTCGAAACATGGTCGTCGCTCAGAGCGGCGGACCGAGCCCCGTCATCAATAACAGCCTGCGGGGGATCATCGAAATCTCGCGCGAGCTGGCCGAGATCGGCACGGTCTATGGCGCCGTGCACGGCATCGAAGGCGTGTTGAAGGAAGAGCTGCTCAACCTGACCGACCAGTGCCCGGAGGAAATTGCTCTGCTGCGTACGACACCGGCCGCAGGGTCGATCGGCACCTGCCGTTATAAACTCAAGCCCGGCCAGAAAGAGGATTTCGACCGCATTCTGGAAGTCTTCAAGGCGCACGACATCGGTTACTTCTGTTACATCGGCGGCAACGACTCGATGGACACGGCCCACAAGGTGGCGGGCCTCGCGCGCGAACGGGGCCTCGACGTGTGCGGCATTGGCGGACCAAAGACCATCGACAACGATGTCGGCGACAGCGAATTCAAACTCGTCGATCACACGCCGGGATACGGCTCGACCGCTCGTTACTGGGCACACTATGTCCAGCAGTCGAATGAGGAAAATCGCGGTTCGTCTCCGGCCGATCCCGTGCTGGTGCTGCAGGCGATGGGTCGCAAAATTGGATACATCCCGGCCGCCGCGCGGCTGGCCGATCCGCAGCGCGAGATGCCGCTGCAGATCTATCTGGCCGAGCGCAAAGTCTCGATTGATCAGATCCGCTCCAACATCCACGCGTCCCTGCGCGAGCACGGCCGTGCGATTGTCGTCGTCAGCGAGGGACTCGAGATCGAGGGGCTGCAGATCCCCGAGGAATTCATCGTCCGGGACTCATTCGGCCATGCCATGCTTTCGTCGAGTAAGATCACGGTCGCGCAGATGCTGACCAACGCGCTCAACGAAGAGAAGCTGCCGGTGAAAGGCGCCGCCCGTTGCAACGTGCCGGGGACGCACCAGCGCAACGACATGGTGTACGCGTCGACGGTGGACCTGGAAGAGTCGTACTACGTCGGCCAGAAGGCCGCGCTGCTGGCAGCCGCGGGAGAGCACGGGTATATGGCGACCATTCTCCGGGCGGACTGGAAGAACTACCAACCTCGCTACGATAAGGCGCCGCTGGCCGAAGTTGCGGAGAAGGACCGCAAGTTCCCCGCCCAATGGATCACCGATTGCGGGACCGACGTGACGGACGAATTCCTGACCTATGCCCGGCCGCTCATCGGCGACAACTGGGTGAGCGTCCCCATGATCGACGGACGATTGCGACTCGCCCAACTGGAGACGCGGCCGGAAATGTTCGCCGCACAGAAACTGGCGACGTATCATCCACAAGCCGATCGAAAATCATAACGGAAAAACGGAACACGGAGCCGCATCAGGGCTGGGGAGGGGAGTGTCGTCTCCAGAGCTGAAATCCGTGCGGCAATTCCTCGGACGTCCAGTGGCGATCGCGAAGCTCCTGCTGCGCTCGTGTTGACGCTTGCGACAAGATGGCCGCGTCGTACTCGACCCAACCAGCATCGACGCTCTCAAATGGGTCTTTGAACAGCAGTTCCCAGGCATCCAGATTGGCCCGATCGGCGGCCGCCATATAGTCGGTCCGAAACAGGCAGGGGCGCGCCAACACACCTGCGAGATCTGAGAAGCCGAACACGAACTGTTCGTCCAGCTTGAGATTGAGCACGGGGTCGATCAGGAACCGGGTGGTCGGCGGAGTCTTCTGCCGAGCAACTTCGAGCGACTCAAAGCTTTCCTGCGGGTAGGCCCGGTGGATGATCGCCGGATACGCCAGTGCAAACAGGGCGCCGCTGATCACCTGCAATGGAAACAGGATGAACGCCGAAACCAGCATCCAATCCGCTTTGCCGGCGGCAGAGATCCTTTCGATCGCGGCACGAAGCAACAACGGAAACAGCAAGACCGCGCAGGCCGACGGTCCCCACCACAGGTTGGGTTGATAGATCGTGGCATGCCGAAGCGCGGCAAAGCGGTCTTCCTGGAACAGAAGGGCGAAGAGCAGACTGCCGCCCATCGCGATCAGCGCCCACGTCAGAGGTTCCGGCTCCGTACGTTTGAGGACGCTCCGCCACAAACTTCGTAACGGCCCCAACGACAGCAACAAGGCCGGACCGCAACCCAATATCACAAACGTCGCCACGTGCTGTGCCTGCACAAGGCTCGGACGCACACTCCATGACGGGTGTTCCGCAACTGTCACGAGCCACTGCGGCAACAGGTAGACGACGACCCCGGCCGCCAGTGTCGAGGTGCTTGCGGCAAGATCGCGCAACGGCGCCCTGTGCAACAACAGCGCGAGCGGCAAGGCCGG
>JAHBXU010000866.1 GCA_019636315.1 Planctomycetaceae bacterium
TGGACTTTCGATCGCAACCAGGGCAATGGCATGTCCTTCAGAACTCACCAATGACGAGGCCGTCCGCGATGGAATACAGCCGCTGGTAAATCCCGTAATTGAGCCCCGAGTTCAAGCGATCGTAGGCGTTGCCGTCCACCCACGGCATCGAGGTGTGGTGGATGTTTTCACTGATGAACTGAACGGAACCGTCCGCAAAGGCAAAATGCGCGCCGCCCACATGGGCGCTCCCCGCAGTGCGGTGAGGCTGAGGATTTCCTTCTGCGAATGTCCAGTTCATCGCCCATTCCCCCTGGACAAGCAAGGCGTTCGTCCCAGCATTCGCTCCCTCAAGCCCGGCACCCCGGACGTCCTGGGCTGCGTACCAGCGGGAACGATTTTCACGATTCTCGTCCATATCCCATTTGGTTTCGGCAACAACCACGGTATTGCTGGTTCCGTCAGTGATGTCGCGAATTCCGCGTGTGCCGCTATTGCTGCGCCCCAGGACGCCATTCCATAGGTCGCGGTTGATCGACGTCCCGGGATTGTCGCCCGAGAAGCCGTTGTATGACCCGCTGCACCCCTGGTAGCTCGACGTCGCCCCCAACGGAATCGCTCCGTCGTCGACATTCGTGGCGTTGGCGGCATCTCTTCCCCGTGCCGGTTTCGCATCGGATGGGCAACTGATCACGGTGAGCACTGTTTGACACAGCAGCACATTTGACACGGCGCCACCGGGAGTCGTCGGCTGAGGGTCGGCGGCCTGTTGCGAGGAGTTGAACTGCTCAAACAACGGATTCTGATCGAGAAACGGGAGAAGAGCCCAGCCCCAGCCAAATGCGTTCCCGCCGCGCGCATTGTTGGGGTTGTTGTCGAAGTTTCCTACGTATTGATGCCCCATGGGAAACTGATTGTAGACGTCATGGTAGTTGTGCAACGCCAGCCCGATCTGCTTGAGATGGTTCTTGCACTGCGTCCGCCGAGCCGCCTCCCGGGCCTGCTGCACAGCCGGCAGCAACAGGGCGATCAGAATGGCAATGATGGCGATCACCACCAGCAGTTCAATGAGCGTAAAACCGCGACGATGGATTCGCTCGACCGGCACAAGTCTCGCAGCCATGGGATGTCCCTCTTGAAACGGTGGAAAATGAAAGCCTCGACCAGAAGAGGCTGGCTTGCCTGCAAAGGACGGTTTTTCGTTTGTGCATCGACGTAAGGAGCCCGGGCATCACCCGGTGAGAGAGTGGTTTTGTTGTATCAAAGTAAAAACAAATTGAAAGCCGGAATCTGCTTCTTGTGGTCAATAAAATCGCTGAATACATTGGACAAATGTGATATTGTAATTACATTTATGTTTCTGTTTTGTTAATTCTCCTCCCGCGCGCAGTTCGTTCCATTCGCAGGACCGGCGGCAGCGCTTTCCGCTGGCAATCCCGATTGCCAAATCCCAAGACACCATGGCCAAACATCAGGACATCTTTGAGACTCTGTTGCGTGAGATCGAGTCCGGACGTTACGGGACCGGGGGGCGATTGCCGACCGAACTCGCCCTGGTCAAAAGATTCAATGCCTCACGTCCCACCGTCTCCCGGGCATTGCACGAGCTGGTCCGAATGGGGCTCGTTCATCGCCGCGCCGGTTCGGGAACCTTTGTCCGCACGCGAACCGGCAGCGGTCGCATGGTCTTCGGTTTGCTCGTTCCCGAACTGGGCGACTCCGAGATCTTCGAGCCGATTTGCGGGCACATCGCACGCATCATCCAGCGTCAAGGGCATGCCTTGCAGTGGGCCGACACGGCTCCGTCCGCACATCATCGGCAGACGGCGGACAACGCGGCGGATGCTTGTCGCGGATTGATCGAGCGCGGCGTCGCCGGAGTCTTCCTGGCGCCATTTGTGACACCGCCGGAGACGGAGAACCCCAACACGCTGATCGTCCAGACCCTCCGGCGCGCCGGCATTGCGATCGTTCTGCTTGACCGGGACATCGTGCCATTTCCCGCACGCAGCGACCTCGATCTCGTCGCTGTCGACCATCTACGGGGGCAGGCCCGCATCACCGAGTTTCTGGTGACCCAGGGCTACCGTCGCTTCGGATTCTGGTTGTGGAAGAATGCTGCGGATACGTTGCAGCAGCGTGCCGCGGGAGTTCTCCGCATCTCCACAAACGCGGGCATCACACTCGATCCCGAGTTCATTCAGGCCTGCGATCCGGATGACGCCGAGCAAGTGGCGCGACTGATGCGAATGCAGCGGCCGGACGTGGTGATGTGCGCCAATGATGTCTTCGCCGGACGATTGCTGAAGACGCTGGAGGGACTCGGAATGCGCGTGCCTCAAGATGTGGCCGTCGTGGGGTACGACGACGTACGGTACGCCCACCTGATGCGGGTCCCGTTGACGACCATTTCGCAGCCGTGCGAACAGATCGGGCGTGCGGCCGCTCAACTCATGCAGGAGCGGCTTGCGAATCCCGACCTGCCGTCGCGCGAGGT
>JAHBXU010000867.1 GCA_019636315.1 Planctomycetaceae bacterium
AGGATTCGTATTACGTCGGATGGCCCGAGCTTGTTCGTATGACGGATGCGAATGGCGAAGTGCAGGTTCGCGTGGAGACGCCGGATCAATGGCGACCCTTCTGGGATCGCGCGCTGACGAACCGCGCCGTGGTCGACCTCGCGAGAACTCCTGCGGAGTGGATGCGTCCGACAGCGCTCCTACCCGCGCAAGTGGCGCCCGAGGACTGGCACATGGTGCTCGAGCAACCTGTCGCGGAAAATGTCGGCTGCCGTCCGGGCGAGTTGAGCGGCTTCCCGTTGGACATGATCGCCCATGTGACGGTCGCCAGCCGCGCTCCCGATATCCCGGAAGGAATCGGTCCTCATATGACCGTTGACGAGACACCCATGACGTTCGACCTGACGAGGCGAAGCAGTCTGGGCAATTTTCTGGAGAATGACGCATGCCGGGATGGGAGCCACGTCATTGCCAGCGGCTCCGGACTGCACAAGCTCAGTCCCTTCGAGATCATCGACAAGTCGATCCGGCTGGAGTTTCGCCAGATCGGCACGTCGCCGCTGATCATTCAACTGGTGTCTGAGCGCGAAGCGCGGCCGGCGGGAATCACCGTTCGCAATGGCGCGCTGGACATCATGGGAGGGCGGTTCAAGATACCGGCCACAAGTTCGCCGACTCAAACGCCGTGGCTCATCCGATTGGAAGACGCCAGTCTGTCGCTCAGGGAATGCACGCTGGAAGGCCCCTCGACTCTCACGGCAGGTCATGCCGGCCTGATTGAAATCGCCGACGCGTCCCAATCACCGGCCCCGACGTCAAGATCCATCCTCATTTTGGACAGCTATCTCATCAGCCCTGGCCCACTTCTGTCCGGCCCCATACGCTGGGATTCGCTCATTCTCAGAAACTGCGTCCTGGCGACGCAGCACGAAGCGATTCGCCTGCGTCTCGATGACGGAGTGATTCCGCATGCGCCGATGGCCTGGATCGATGACTGCACCGTGGCGGCCGGCGGTGCTGTCATTCAGTTTTCCGGCGAGCCGCCGGCGTCAGAAGATCGCGAGCCCTTGAATCTCATCGTTTCGGAATGTGTTTTCGCCGGCCCGGTCGGAACTGGCTCAGACGCCGCGGTCGTCGTATCGCGAGAGTCGGCCCGGCAAACCGACGCGAATGTCCGTTGGTGGGGAAACGCCAACGGTTTCGCCCCCACGCTGCGCCAGTTCGTCATGACGAACGGTGTTTCGACCGGCAATGGGTTTGAGTCTGAGTGGACCTCAACATGGGGAGCGGGGCACGAAGTCCATCCATTGTTTGGCCCGGCGGATGTCATGTTCGCCAAACCGCTTCCAGGTTGGTCGGAATTGACGCCCTCGTCGTTCCTCATCAATCCGGCGTCGCCTGCCGCAACGTGGGCCGCCGACCGCACACCGATCGGAGCCGATGTGGACCAGGTCGGTTCCCCCGGCAGCAGATCCGCGTCGTCCAACGAGAACTCTCCGCGCGGCAACGCGACCCGCCGTTCGCCAGCCGCTGCGCCCAACCGGTCGCAATCACGCAATCCGTTCTGACGTCCCGACGCCTCGGCCCTGCGTGATCGCGCCAAATTTGAGAGACGTCGAAACAACAGAAGCAATGCTCCCGGACGTCGACGCGTCGTCCCTCGCTGACGCTTCGGTAACTGACGCTCGCCCTCGGAGGGAGTGACGGAACCTTCCGATTCCGTCGACATTCAGTCGATGTAGACGAACTCGTTCGTGTTGAACAGTGCGAGGCAGAAGTCCGTCAGCGACGCGGCATCCGTTCCTTCCCGGAGAAACACGGCAGCGTCCGCTCGTTCATGGTCTTCGGGTGACCGACCGTAGACGAGGCGATAACAGGTCTCGATCTGATCCGCGGAGTCATGATGCGTCGTCCTGATGCGATCGGCCAATCGTTCCGCACACTCGATCGCGAAGTCAGAGTTCAACAGATGGAGTGCCTGCGGGGCGATGGTCGTTTCGCTCCGACGGGAACAACTGAGGTTGGGATCCGGTTTGTCGAAGACCTCGAACAGCGGGTATCGCAAATTGCGACGGGCGAACAGGTAGATGCTGCGGCGTGAGTGCTGATCAACGCCGGGAGTAACGGGCCATTGATTCTTCAACAGCGTCGACGTGACCTCAGCGGCGAGCAGGGGGCGTACGCCCGGTCCGTGTTCCTCGCGATTGAGCATGCCGCTTACGGACAGCATCGCGTCTCGAATGGCTTCGCCTTCGAGCCGCCGCCGGCGCATACGCCCCAGCCATTGATTCGACGGGTCGGCTTCGATCAGCGGGGACCATACAGCATGGCGCTCGGGTTGCGACTCCTCGGACGATGGTTCCGGACGGCTCGCCGTGCGATAGACGGAGGAGGTGACGATCATCCGATGCAGCGACTTCAGACTCCAATGGCAGTCAACGAGCTCCGTCGCCAGCCAGTCGAGCAGTTCCGGATGCGTTGGCGCATCTCCCA
>JAHBXU010000868.1 GCA_019636315.1 Planctomycetaceae bacterium
TGCCAGCGCTCCGCCCACCAGCAGCATCAGCAGCGTCGTGATCAGAAACTGGACGCCGATGACCTTATGGTCCGTCGAAAATGTGGGAACCTTCTTCAGTAGCGACAGCTTGTCGGGCGCATGCCCATGATGAGCGTCATCATGCGCGGCGTGAGCGGACGGATGGGCAATACTCATAGCGATCGATTCACTGCCAATTGCAAAGTAGTCACTGCGTAATGCAAACAGGAACAAGCCGTTGATGGACGACGGACTTTGCGATCCCCCGCGGGGAGCTCAACCAGTCGAACTCGTCATAGTCTCCGATCTCAAGGGCTAGTTTGCCGCCTGCACGTCCCCTTTGTCAGGGACACCGTCGTCGTTCTGTTTTGTCGTCAACTCGCGCAGCCACTGCAGCCATTCACTTTCTGACTGTGCCACGAGCCGCGCTTTCATCTTGTAGTGCCCCCATCCGCACAACTCAGCGCAAAGCAGCGCATATTCCGAACTCTTCTTCGCCTGGAACCAGACGGGGATCACCAGACCCGGAACGGCGTCCTGCTTGACTCGCAACTCGGGGAGGAAAAACGAGTGCTGCACGTCTTCGGAACGCAGGCTGATCATCACCGGTCGGCCGGACGGCAGTTGCAGGTCATTCACCGTATACAAATCCGTCGGCTGCGGGTCTGGCATCAACGGCAGGGGATGGCCCTGTTCATCCAAACCGGGATAGCGAATTCGCCATTCGAATTGTCGTGCGGTCACCTCGGCGAGAGGGCCGCTGCGGACCTGCTCCGGGAAGCGGTCCTTGACCCGGAATTCCGCCCACACGTCCATCTGATAGAGCGCGATAAACAGCAGAATGCCCGCCGGGACAATGGTCCACATCACTTCAAGATTATGGCTGCCGTGGGTAAACCAGGCTCGTTCCCCGCCCTCTTCTGCAGGAGGCTGTTCGGCCCGAGTGGCGCCTGTAAACAGCACATATCCCAAGGCCGCTTGAGTGCCGATGAACGTAATCGTTGTCACGACCAGAATCATGTAGAACAGATCGTCGATCCGTTCTCCCAAGGGCGACATTGCCGATCCGTCCCCCGCCGGCCCCAGCGGGAACCACCAGTTCCAATCCGGCGCCATCCAGCTCACGATGACCGCCGCAATGGGCCAGAACATGAAGAATGCACACCAGAAACGCTTCACCTGAGGGTCTCCATCGCAAATTGCTGGCTGCGAGATACGAAACTGCAAGTTGACTGCCGTCACCCGTAATCGCGGCCTCACAGTCTCGCCGCCGCCACTCGTTAACACGTCTTCACCGGCCTGCGACCGCAAACTGCCTGAGGCCTCGCAATCACCAGTTTGCCATTCCTAATTCGCAGTCAGCACGTCCCCCTCGTGCTTCGTCGTGGCAACATCCGGCGCGTCCGTACGAGGCTCGCTCGCGCCATCACCCGGCCTGCGGTCGCGGGCCTCGAAGGGAATGTGTGTCACGTAATTCACGATGTCCCAGATCTCTTCATCCTTGAGCACTGTGCCGAAGGCCGGCATCGGCGTCCCTTTGATGCCCGCCTGGATTCGCCGATACAGATCGATCGGCCGACGACCACCCCGGAAGATCCCGGTCGTCAGATCGCGAGGTTTGAGCGGATTGCCCCAGTCGTCAAACAATCCGGGAGTGTCATAGTCGGCATTCGTGATGGGATTCTTTTGCACAGCGAGGGATTGCGGGCCATCGCCGCGACCTGCGTCGCCGTGACACGTCGCACATTTGGCTTTCGCACTGAGATAGAGTTCGCGGCCCCGCGCCCGTGACTGAGCCGTGTCCGCCACGCGGCCTTCGGCGGGCAAAACCAGACTCTCCGGTTCCTCGGCGGACCGCCATTGATCCGCCATGAACTTCGTATCGTCTGCAAATTCCTCGAGCCAGTCGCCTTTCAGATAGTCGTCAAGTTCCGCCACGACTTTCTCCCGCGCGGCGCTGCGAGACAACTCGGAGTCTCCGCTGCGGGCCGACTCGATCGACCCCTCCACGGCATCAGTCGAATAGTCGTTGGCGAGCGACTGCACCATCTTGAACTCGGTTTCGCCCCGCATCGCCAGCCAGCGGACGTACTCCACAATCGCCTGCGACTCGTCCGGAGTCAGCAGCTTGAACGACGGCATATAGGTGCCGGGAATGCCCTCTTCAATAATGCGGGCCAGATCGTCGCGATTGGCCCGGGCGGGAGTTTGAGTCGAGGTGAACTTAAATCGCCCGAGTCGATAATCACGCGGCTTCGGATTCAGGTACTTCGCCGTCGGACCGTTGCCATCTCCACTGACGCCGTGGCAGTGCTGGCAATGTTCTGCATACAACAGGCGGCCATGCTGAAGGACGGCTCCCGGTGCGATGGCGAAGCGGTCGCCCGCGTCCGGCGTCTCGGCGAGCGGCGGCCGCACTTCCAGCATCGACGAGGTCTTGTCGAAGGATACGACCTGAGAAGGCTGCTGC
>JAHBXU010000869.1 GCA_019636315.1 Planctomycetaceae bacterium
CGGTGGTGCTCACTACGGCGGTGCAATTGCTCACACGGCGAATCCGACATCCGCCGCTCACGCTGTTATGGACCGTGCAGGAGGAAGTCGGGCTGCTGGGGGCGATGCATCTGTCGACTGGAAAGCTCGGCAGTCCAAAGCTCTGCTTCAACTGGGACGGAGGTCCGCCGAATATGATCGTCCTCGGTGCGACGGGGGACGACTATCTGGAGATTGAAATCGAAGGGCTGGCGAGCCACGCGGGAGCACATCCCGAAGATGGCGTGAGCGCCATCGCGATCGCCGGCCTCGCCATTGCCGAACTGCAGCGCGAGGGCTGGCATGGCCGCGTCACCAAAGGGCGGCAAGTCGGATCGAGCAACATCGGCTACGTCAACGGCGGAGCCGCGACCAACGTGGTCACCGATCAACTGACGCTGCGTGCGGAAGTCAGGAGTCACAACCCCCGCTTCCGCAAACGAATTGTTGCTGCCTATGAAGCGGCTTTTCAGCGAGCGGCAAACGCGGTCCGCAGTGCGGCCGGCGCGACAGGGCGTGCGGCGGTGACCGTGACTCCGAAGTACGAATCCTTTCGGCTGTCTCCGACGGACCCGTCCGCGCGCGCGGCGCGAGGGGCCATCGAATCGTCAGGAATGACCGCATTCACGCGAATCATCAACGGCGGACTCGACGCCAACTGGCTGACGGCCCACGGTTTTCCGACGGTCACACTTGGCTGTGGACAAGCCGGCATCCACACGATTCAGGAGTCACTGCACATCGACGAGTTTCAGCAGGCGTGCCGCATTGCGCTGCGATTGGCCTCTCAAGCGAAGTGATTGTGCGTGTTGTAAGCCGTCTCCGTCGGCCACTCGGATGGTCGCCCGGGAACGGAATCATGTTTCCCCTCCGTTCAGGATTCGTTAAGATCCCATGGACTCCGATACGCTTCGAGCATGAGTGGTGACTGGGACTTGTGTCGATCTCCCGCGTTATGGTTGCAAGGGGACCGCGACCGGACGAGGCCATGATGAACCAGGAATATGCCTGAATAGCGGTCGTCCTCCAAAGCATTGGCGAGGTCAAGATTGGGAATCGACTCTTCTCCGGTCCTCATGAATGCGACAGGTCACGATTCTCTCCTCAATCGTGTCTTCAAACCGTCATTGAAGTCGCGGACGAGATTCTGTTGATGAACGATCCGCAACTCGTTGCCTGGATCAAGGCGATCGAAGACCGGCTCAAAGCCGCTCTGGATCGGGGACCGGACTGCCCCGACCGCTTGCGCGACGCGATGGCATACAGCCTGTTGGGCGGCGGCAAGCGATTGCGTCCGCTGCTGGTGTTAATTGCTTGCGAGGCTTGCGGGGGAGATGTGGACGCAGCGCTCCCTGCGGCGTGTGCCATCGAAATGGTCCACACGTACTCTCTGATTCACGATGACCTGCCGGCGATGGATGACGATGATCAACGTCGCGGCCGGCCGACCTGTCATCGGCAGTTCGACGAGGGAACCGCCATTCTCGCGGGAGATGCCTTACTGACATTGGCGTTTGAACTCTTGGCCACAGACATCTCACCAGCCGCCACCGCAGCCGCTTGTTGTGCCGAACTGGCCCGCGCGGCCGGTATGTGCGGCATGGTGGGCGGACAGATGGCCGACCTGGAACAGGCGGCAGAAAGCAGCACCCGGCAAGTCGCCATCGGTCAGGGGCGGGCCGCCAGCGATCTGGAAACGCATGCGAGGGGACCGGAGATCGAGGGTGGACCACTTGAGCGATCATCGGAAGCCCTCCAGCAGTCGTTTTCTCACTCTTCTCCCCCCCCGACGCTCGCCCTGCTCGAGTCACTGCATCGTCGCAAGACGGGGCGGCTGTTGACGGCGGCTCTGCTTCTGGGGGGGCGAGTTGCAGGCGCGGATCGTCAAACACTGGGAAATCTCGCAACGTACGGGGAGTCGATCGGACTGGCGTTTCAAATTGTTGACGACCTGCTGGACGTGCGTGGAGATTCGGCGACAATGGGCAAGCAGGTTCGGAAGGACCAGGCGGCGGGAAAGCTGACCTACCCCGGAATTCTGGGCGAAGCGGAAAGCCGTCGCCGCGCGGAACAGTTGATTGACGTCGCTTGTCAGGCCGTTGCCGAATTCGGCACGCGAGGCCAGCGCTTGGAAGCCATGGCTCACTTTGTGATTGCAAGAGATCGCTGATGAATATCGAATTGCTCCCGTTGATCGGGTCCCCGAAGGAACTCCGGACCCTGAGCGACGACCAGTTACTGCAACTGGCCGACGAGATTCGCGAGGCGCTGTGCCGCATCGTCGCTGACCGTCCGGCGCACTTCGCCAGCAATCTGGGAGTCGTCGAACTGTGTCTCGCGCTCCATCTGGTCTTTGACTTCGAGAAGGACCGGCTGATCTGGGATACGGGGCACCAGATTTATCCGCACAAGCTGGTGACCGGCCGGTATCCGCAGTTTCACACCATCCG
>JAHBXU010000087.1 GCA_019636315.1 Planctomycetaceae bacterium
CGGAATGCATGAACGGCTCAGACGATTCGAAATGTCGGTGCGTCATCAGCCCAGTCGGTTTGATCGGCCGTTGAATGCACCGGAACTTTTGCCGCACATTGCGAGCAGATGGGCATCACCAAAAGGCTGTCCGCCGGATCCATAATCTCCGCAAGTTCCCAGCGAAGCTTCTCCAGTCCTGGCCGATCGAGCCGACAGCGGAAGATACTATACTGCACCCGCGAGCCATAGGCTTCGAGCTTCTTCGCCACACGCCGCAGACGTTTGGAATCGCGAATGTCGTACGCGACGAGGTGCCAGGACTTCATGAGAGGCCACCTGCAGAAGAGGAATCAGCGAATGCGCATCCGGGCGAATAGTCCAGGGGCTCCGCTCCATTCTTTTTCCAACAGCCGCGCTTCGAGTTCAACCAGCCGTGCGTACGTCATTGCGCTTCCCGTGTGCGGATGTTTGGCGGTTTCCTGCAGGCGAACCTCAAACACACCGATGGCCTGCTTTCGGCCGTCGTCCGAGAGCCAGACGTGATCGCCTGCGAGTGTGAAGTCCTCCGCCGCGTTCCACTGTCCCCGGTTGAAACTGGCGATGAGCGGCATATCGACCAGCGTGACGCGAAACAGTTCCATCAAATCGAGGACAAGCGGTGGGGCGGCCGAGCGCGGCTGATGGAAATAACCAAGGGCCGGCTCTAACCCCACGGCGATCAGTGACCGATGCACAAGGGCGAACAGCATGCCATAGCCAAAACTAAGCAGGGCATTGAAGCGATCCTTCGGTGGATGCTTGCTGCGGCCGCTGGGGCGCAGATCTGCGGAGACGCGATCACTCAGCAGCGTGGGAATGGCGGCAAAATAGGCCTTCGCCGCCATACCCTCCAGCCCGCGAAGCGTGTCAATCGTCGATGCGCCCGCAACCCGACGGAGCGATTCGCGGATGCGTTCGATGTGTTCGCCGGCCGCAGCCCGGGACGCGTCGTCGCCGCGCGTGCCACGGAGCAGGTACTTCAACTGCAGCTCGACTTTCGCATGAACCGTGCGGCGGGCCAGTTCGAGGCACAGAGCTGGATCAGAGAGACCTCGGTATTGCCGCAATCGTTGCTGCACGCGGCCCGGTGATGCGGTCGTCCCCGCGACGAACCGGCCCCCCAGCGTCATCCATTGAACGGTCACTCCGTGATACGCGCACAGCGACAGCGCCTGCGTGGTCACCTGTCCCGAACCGTGCACCACCACCGCATCGATTTGTGCAATGGGCACCGTCTGCTTTTGATCATCCGTTTTGACGACGAGCGTCTCGCTGCTGCGGGTGACGTACGCCCGGTGATGCGTGATGTGCAGTGTTTCTTTCTGGCGGTCCTGCGGTAGCGGAACGGGAAGCCGGCCGTTGGCTCTTTGATGCTGGCCGTTCGTGATTGGCTCTTGGTTTTTTGATGTTGGCGATTCGCCGTCGGCTATGGGCGAATTCCCGTGCGGCTCTCCGGTCTGTTCAACCGTGGCCACAGACGTCGCCGCGAGCCGCTCTTCTTCCGGCAGACAGACCGGCGAGAGCGAGCACGAAATGCACAGCCGCTCGTTGTCCGTCACCGGCGGACGCGCGGTTGAGCGGCGCAGTTCTCGAGCACGTTCGATCGCCAGCCGCAAATCTTCGCGGGCCGCATCATCAATCCCGATGAACGCGGTCACATTATCCGCGTGATACCGAATCCGGGCCTGCCGCACCGGTTCGCCCAGCGCCTCTTCCACCAGCACCGCATACGCAATCGCCTGAATCCGGTCGCTCGGCCAGGCCAGCGGCCGCTTGTCGTCCCCCGCCCCTGCCCCGTCCCCCCGCCGGCAACGTCCTTTCTTGTGCTCGTACGCGACCCATTCTCCATCCCGCCGCCGCACCGCATCGACCTTCCCCTTCAGCCCCCATGCCTCGCTGCTCACCTCCCACGACCGCATCTCCGGCGTAACATCCTCCTCCGACACCCGCTCCACATGCAACCGCCGCCCCGCATACACATTCGCATCCGCAACCCGGATCTCTTCCACCTCCTCCAGATAAAACAGCCGCTCACAATACAAGAGCGCATGCAGCGACATCACCCGCAGCGGCGGCTCGTCCTCGCGAGGCTCCTCAGCAAGCCGCCCCTCCGCAAGGACCGTCCCGCTTCCCTCACCCGCCAACCCCGCTCCCTCGTCCAGCGAATCAAAACCCGCAGACATCACACACTCCACGAAAGGATGGCGAAATCCCCTCCGTGGCGGATGGTTTGAATTAGCTGTCGTCGGTTTTCGTCATGCGCGGCCCGACGGTAAACCAATATGGAGGATCAGGTGATGTCAATGCAAGTTCAAAGCGAAGCGAGTGGCTGTGATCGTTTTTGTGGTCAGTCCAGACGGGGAGGCTGTAGTACCCGTCTTTTCTCGGCCAGAGTGCGACGACCTTTGCAGGAAGACGATCTGAATTGACCGCATTGATCCGATTCACAAGATAGCTGCTTTCGCCAAGCGACAGTCCTCCATGACGGTAATGGATCGTGGACGGGTCGTTCAATGCACTGGAGAGCGCGACCGGAAGCGTCGGGGCACTTTGATCATTACCAGGCGTCAACCAGATCCAGAGCACCACGTCCGTCAAAAGGTCTTGGTAGTCCGGCCGTCGTTGGGCCACTACGAACTGGTTCAACGTGGCGGCTCCCTCCTGCTTTACTCTGTTGTATCCGTACTGAGATACTCGCCGCAGCTTCCGGAAAACATTGCTGCGGTATGGCAGCGCATCGCCCAGAGCCGTTGCTTCACCGCGACTGGGCGTGACGGCGATCGCCATTTGGACCCCCGCATGCTGCGACTTGTTTTCGCGCTGCACCCCTAAAAAGCTGAGCAACATTCCGTAAATGCTTGCTGGAGTTGGCACTGGGTAAGTGTTCTGATACTCGCGGGAAGCGAAAGGCCTGAAAGCACAAATCGGCACTTCAATACGCATCAGCAGTGTATCACTTTCGCTCATGCTGTTGCTCCTACACGCATTATCGTGTTCCAACACTACGTGGTGGCGTTCCCATCCAAGCGAGTGAACAAGTGGAGAAATGCAGCCCGAACGCTTTGCAAGACCGTTAGCCCTGCACCATCGGACGTGAATGATTGCAGTTCGTCTCGCACTGGATAATTCGATGGAATCCCGCCGACAATGATCTCGTTGGGATTGACATCTGGCCTCTCGGACTCGTTGCCCGCCATTCGATGAACCAGAGGCATCAGCGATATCGTCCCCCGCTCTTCGTTTTCGACAAAGCAGTTCATAATCCGTGGTGCTGGGTCGTGAGTCAGGCGAAGGACAACCATTTCCGGGGAAAAATCATATAGGAATCTCGCATGTGCACCGCCGACTCGCCGTAAGTTGTAGAGGGCCCAAAGTGTCTGCTTTGTCCTTTCTAAATTGTCCTGCTGGAGTGCGTCGGGTGTCATTGCGAACGTGTACTGGTAGCGCGTATCATGGATCTCAACTGAGTATGGGATGGGGTTCGCGTTGCCAGTACGGCTTGTTCTGCTCGGTTGTGCTCCGACCGACGCGAAGTGATTCGTCACGGTACCTGGCCAAGGCGTTGTGCTCACAGCGCGGCTCACCTCCAACGCACCGCGCCGGTTGTTTGTTTCCAACATGAAGCCAAGCACGTCGTTGTCCACGTATTCTTGCCAACCTTCACCGAAAGCCGGATCTCTCCATCCCCGTCCATTTGACGGGACAGGTCGATTTAAGCGTTCTGCTGGTACAGCGAACTCGTCATTCTGCGGCCACACCTCGCGCAATGCGTAACGGATTGCTTCACCGCTAACTGTCGAGTACAGTTCGCCGAACCGAATGATTTTTTGCAGAGTCGAAACGGTGCCTTCATTCTCACCCCGATTGTTGTGCGCCACGGCGCGAGATGTCAAAGCCGTGCCGAAAACGTGACGAGCCATATGCTTCTCCTATCGTTTATGCTTGGGCTGGTATGTAGCGAGCGCAAGGCGAGCCAAATGAAGTGCTCGCTTCCACTCGTGCCGATCCTTCAGAAATCGCCGAATTGTATCAGGATTCGCGGTAAGGGTAGCAGATCGATATTCATTCAATGCATACCGCATCAGGATCGTGATCGCATCACCCAATAGAGTTTGCGTCTTCGCCTGTGCGAGCATCCGTCCCACACGCTCGTTCCATTCGGCACGGCGTTTCAGATACCGTCCTGCCGCCGTACGGTCATATTCACGGTGCTTCCGATAATGCTCGGAGGCGACCTTCAGTTGATCGGCCGTAATCTCACGACCATCGTTGTACTGCTTCCTGACGGCCTCTCGCTCTCGACGGAAGATTGCACCCAGAATGTCCCAGAACGCCTCAATAAAAAGCCGCTCATCATCATCAGTGAACGTTTCGCTTTGAATGAGTGCCATGATCTGGTCTTTCATCTGGAGATCCTGGAGAGTATGGAACCAGAGACGCTGTAGCGAGATGTTCTCTCGCTGCGTGCGATGGTCTTTCCGCCGTTTTTCAAGTGCGTGAAGCTCCCACTTGGGAATTTCGAGCAAATCACTGTACCAGGGACGACCCGCAACAATGTTCTCAGCGATTAGACCACGGGCAGAAGGAATTTTGAACTGCCCAATAGGCCGTGCAATATCCGGCCTACTCGTACTTCCATACTTGTCCCTTTGAACTCGAAAGTGGCTCGGCATAATGCGATGAAGAGTTCGAGCGAGAGGGATTGTATCCTGCTCCGAACTCACGTCTTCGACGCCCTTGCGAACGCTCTGATCGCTCCATTTCTTTCCTGGTCGACCGCCATAATAGGTCACCTTTCCCATCATGACGACATTACAGCCTGCGATGGATTCGCGGCGCAGGGTTCTCGAAGCGAATTCGGCAACAAAGCCGAGTGCTGCATCGGCGGGGCATGTTGTGCTGACTGGGTCCAACCTCATACTCGGACGGGTAGCATCGAACTCAAAGAGATCTCGAATATCGGGACAAACGTAAAGGTAATCCCTGATACGGGCCCACGGTTTCTTCTCTGACTTTGGACGATCCGTCCCCTGCAACTGCTGATAGAGACATACGATGGGTGCTAAAATCAGTAATATTGCCCGATCTGCCAACGGCTTCCAATTCTGCTCGGATTCTGCGAACCGACGGGCGCTTCCCGGACTAATCCAGCTACTGAGGTCGACCGGTGCAGTCCTTAGTCCAGTTCTGTCGAACAACGCAGAAAGCGTCTGCACTTTATGAGGCACCAGACTCTTACCAGCGAGCGATTGAAATCGGAAGACCAGTTGTTGATCTTCATCAATTGTTTCGACGTGCGATTCGTCCCTTCCCTTGGGCTGAATTTTGTCAAGCTGCAGAAACGTATTGAGGATTCCATTGTGTTCCGACAACCGCAGGAAATACGTGTCACGCTGGCGGTCTTCGCGGTGGACGGCAGGGAGGTAAAGCACGCCGTCGCGGATTTGCCAGGCGAAGGCGAACAAGGTTTCGAGAGCCTTCTTCGCGGCCTTCGGCTCACCCCAGCGGATTTCCACCGAAATTGATGAAAGGTCCCACTTCAGGACCTCAACGACCGCGTTCGCCTTGGCATCATCGCCCGCTTGTTCTTCGGCTGCGCGCAGCGTCATGTAGAGAGCGGCAAGCCCCGCTCGCTCCAGAAGGTCCATACCGTCGTCCGCAAGCGTCCAGCGCAGGCCGACGGCATTGCCGTTGTCGTCGTTCAGTCGGCCCATGATGCTCCCTCCGCTTCGCCGTAGACGATAGAGCCGGCTGGGGCTACGGGATAACCAGCGACGCGTTGATCTTCAAACTTGAATCCCCGTTCAATCAACATGGGGATCGTCATTGGAATCACTTCTGCGCTTTTGAGTTTTCGTCTGGGCTTGCCCAGCGCCTTTTCTGTCTGTTCCACGTCCTCCGCCCGGAGTACGGTAATACTATTGCTGCCTTCGCGGGTTGGCAGTGATTCACTTTGCCACCCACCGTCCAGCCATGCCGAATAAATCCGCTCTCGATACGCCTCGGAGTCGCCTTGCATGCCTTGCAGTGTGTTCGCCAAATCACGCTGACTCACTGGAGTGCTGGAGTGCTCGTCCAAGTATCTGTTCGTCGTCTCAATTTGCGCAGGAGCATCGCCAACATGGTACGGCCGACCACTGAATGGATACACCAGGCAACGTCGCGGCTTTTTTCCTTTGGGATCGTTCACATAGGCGAAGCGGTGAAGTCTCCCCAGACGTTGGATCAGGGAGGGGAACGGGCAATTCGCCGTCACCAAAAGATCGGCGTCGATATCGAGTGACATTTCGCACACCTGGGTCGTCACTGCAATCGCGGCTCCCGGGTTCAATCGCAGCTTTTTCTTTTCATTGGTGTACTTGAATTCGGCGATGACTTCGTCCTGCCGCTCAACGCGGCCGATCACAGGCCAACCGGTGCACTTGCCTTGGCGGTCGCCGCCATAGCGAAATCGACTGTGATAAAGCATCCGACGGACTTCAGGAAATCTCTGGGCGGCCTCGCCAAAAACCTTGATCGCATCGTCGACGGTATTGCATACCCATAGAACTTTCTGGTGGAGGGCAACAGCTTTCGCGACGTCTTCCCAGCAGATTTCCGGACCTTCGCGCCGTTCCAAAACGTAACGTGGAATGGTCTCGAGGGACTCGTCGCCTAAAATTGGCGCACCGAACCGCTCGCCGAGCACATCCTTTAACGCCTGTTGCCGAGCCGGAGGAATGGAGGCGCTCATCAACAGGGTCGGAGCACTTGGGAAGAAAGCAAGAAAACGCAGCAACTCACGGAACAGGCGTTCATCATAACTGTGGATCTCGTCAAACACGAATGCCCCACAAGCGATTGCTGGTGACGCGAACAACGGGCGCCGGTTGTTTTGGATCAGACCAAGCACTTGATCACACGTACAAGCGACAACCTGCTTTCCCCACGCTCTCAATGCCTCTGCCTTGTATGCGATATCGGTCGTTTTTTCGTCCGGCGATTCTTGCATGATGAGACGATCAACCGACGCGCGACTGTGAAGCAGGTCGTGCGATAGGCCCTTTTGGTCAGAAAGGTACTCATCGTAGCCGGCAGAGGTTGTACCGGTTGTGGGGTAGCAGAAGAACAGCTTGCGGTTCAATGCGCGGTGCTGCGCCCACAGGTATGCGGCACTCGTTTTCCCATTGCCGCATCCCGCTTCGATGATCATCACAGATTGATCCGCAGAACCCGCAGTCGCTTTCGCGACTTCCAATACCTTCTCCTGAAACTTGCGACGCTTGAGACCACCAACGACGCCCTCAAGGCTCGACGGATCAATCCGCGCCGTCAATGAACTACGGATCATTGCGTCAAGATCGTCGACATGCAGTGCCGAACCCGCGACGTCAGCAGCAATCAACAGTGCTTTGAGGATTGCCGCGCGGTTCGCCATTCGATTGTTTCGTCGGAGAGATCTCCAAGCCTGTTGGGCTTCCCGCACAAAGGAATTGACTGGCATGCCAATGTATCGTTCTTCGTCGTCCTCGTCTGTCGTGAAAACGCATTGGGAAAGTCGCGGGATCGAATCTGGCACGGATCTTCCGGCGTCGCGCAGGATTTTTCCAGCGTCTCCCAACAACGACGCAACCTCGGGATGTTCCAGGTAGAACGAGATTTCGCGATTACCAACACGTTCAGTTCTGAGGATCGGATCCTCGGTTTCTCCGAATCGCGGCTGTCGTAGTTGAAGGTGGTGCCCGCCGATTGCCCACAGGACAGGCCAGAAGTCCTCTCCCAACGACTCACGGAGCCAAACTGATGCAGAACACCATTTCTCGGTGAACGTTCGCGACCAAATGACGGCCGAGAGTATTTCGTGACGGACGGGTTGACGATAATCAGGCTTATTCCTCTTTACCATGTCTTGAAAAGCGTTGTTTGCCTTTCCGATGTCGTGAAGCAGGGCTGACACGCGCAAGATCGGTTGCAGGTCCGACAAATCGGACACGCGATTTCCAAGTGCACGACTCCAGTCGTCTGCGGTCGCCTCCCAAACGGTCATGGCTGCGGCACACACCGCCCGAGAATGTTCTTCAACGCTTGGTACTTCCGTGTCGTCCTCCCATGGTCGGCTTTTGGCCCACAGTCGATTCTTGTCCATCACCGCACCTCCTTTCCTCTCATGTAGGGCACAAATACGCCGCAGCCCATGTGGCGGCGGCCGCCGAGGCCGGTGGGGGGGATCAGCCAGGCTTCACGGGGGGAGTGGGGGGGGGGGACGTCGGCGGGGCATGCGGTCGGGGAGCGGACGCCTTCGTGGGATTGGATGGTGAGGGATTCTTCGGCGGTGAGGCCGTGGAGGAGGACTTCGTAGCCGACGATTTTGGTCCCTTTGATGGTGAGGGTGCGGCGGAGGGGGCGGTCCTTCAGGGGGCCAGTGCGGTGCGGGGGTATGAGGATTTCGACGTGGGAGGAGATGCCGAGGTCGTCGAGCTGGCGGCGGAGGGCGGCCGTGAAGTTTTCCGGGTTGAGAGCGGCGGCATCCGTATGGGCGACTTTAAGAACAACGAGTCTGGAACGGAGGGTGGCGGCCGGCTGGAGGGCGTGGACCTGCGGGACGCCGACTTTGAGTGCCGCTCCGTTCAGTTCGAGCGACTTGCCGGCGAGCTTGAGGAGCGGTGCGATGTGGCCGTCGCGGACGCGGAAGGTGAGCGTGCTCCAGGGCATGAGGGTCAGCAATCGATCACCGATCTGCCGCCCCCGAATGGGATGGATCGCGAGCCCGTTCTCCCGATGCACATCCGGCAGGATGCGCGAAACGGCGGCGAAGAGGGCATACCCGTGATCGGCGGGAATCGGATCCCGGCTGACGAGGTGGAAAGCGAGGTCGATGTGGGTCATGAGGCTTCTCCTCGCGGAACAATAACTGTTCACCCCAAGGGTTGACAACCAATAGCACTCTCACCATAGTCAAACTCCATTGACGCGGAGATTGACGCTCGGTACAAAGACACCAAGCGGTGTTGAGCACGTGAGTGTGCTGTTGGTGAAGACCGGAAAGTTCGGTTCAGAATCCTGAGACGCCGTCAGGCGATTGGTACCCCGGCATGCACTGCATTCACGAATGGCGATTCGCAACTCGCGCCGTCGGGAAGCTCGACCGGCAGGAAATGGGTGCGGCCATCCACGTGCATCGCGATTCTCGCCTCGCCAGGAGAAAGTGACGTAGGCGTGACCAGGGTGAGACGGTGCTCGCCGGCTTTGGCGAGGGGGAGAATTCGTCCGTCGACATGCAATTCCAGCGCGACGGTCGCGGAATGATGTCCGTGCTTGTGGATCTGGCTCATGAGCGATCTGTGGAATCAGGCGCGCGATCGAGCGATGGTGTACGCCCAGAAACGAGGCCGTGTGCTCTGCGACGAACTTGGCTCTGGCTACGACGGGATCGTGTTTGCAACCAATCGAGCAACAGCCGTTAAGGCCTTGCGGTATGAAGAATTGTATCGTCGCGAGCGCGACGTGTACATTCGACTCAGAGATCGCAACGTTGAGTTCGTCGAGGGGTTCAGGGTCCCGGCCCTGATCGGATACGACGATCAGCTTTGGATCGTGGAAATGGAATTCGTAACTCCTCCGTTCGTTGTCGATTTTGCCGGCGCTTACCTGGATGAACGACCACAGTTCCCTGCCGAAGTCTACAGCGATTGGCAGCAAGAAAAGATCGATCAATATGGCGCCGACTGGCCGCTGGTGCAGTCCGTGATGGCGGGATTCGCACGGCTCGGCATTTACCTGGGAGACGTCAAGCCGGGAAATATCACACTCCAGTAATG
>JAHBXU010000870.1 GCA_019636315.1 Planctomycetaceae bacterium
ACCGATGTCGACGCGCTCGAGATTCCCCACGACGATCTCGAAATCGTCCGCTGCGACGCGGACCTGCTGCGCGATGTCGTCATCATCGACTGCCCCGATCCGGATACGACCGATGCCAACGTTTCCGGAAGCAATCTGGACCGCCTGCGGCAGATGCTGCCTTTCTGCGACGTGCTCATCTATGTATCGACCCAGCAGAAGTATCGCTCCGCACGGGTGGCCGACGAACTGGCGGAAGCGGCCACCGGCTGCCGACTGGTGTTCGTGCAAACCCATGCTGACCTGGATGAGGACATTCGAGAGGACTGGCGAAGTCATCTGGGCGAGCGTTACGAAGTCCCCGATGTCTTCTATGTTGATTCGCTCAAGGCTTTGGAAGAGCAGCGGAGTGGACGGCGGCCGTCAGGAGATATGGGGCGCTTGCTTGATCTGTTGTCGCGCCAACTGGCGGCGTCCGAACGGGTGGCCGTGCGGAGGGCGAACGTCGTCGACCTGTTGCACGAAGGCGTGTCGCGTGGCGAGGAGATCGTTGCGGAACGCTGGCCGGCCATGATGCAGTTGTCGGCCGCGCTCCGCGAGCAACAGGAACGCATGCGGGAACGCATGACCACGCGACTGGAGCGTGAGCTGATGCAGAGCCGCAACCTGTGGGAACGCCGGCTGCTCAGTTCCGTGACGACGACATGGGGACTGAGCCCCTTTTCCTCCATGCTCCGTCTATACAACGGCCTCGGCTCGCTCATCGCGTCTTTCACGCTGTTTCGCGCCCGCAACACGGCCCAGGTCGCCTTGCTGGGGGCGATCCAGGGCTATCGCTGGCTGGAGAGCCGCAAGGCGGAGAAATCGGCCGAATCGACCGTGGAACGGATCAGCAGCCTGGGACTCGATGATGCGCTGCTGCGCGAGTCGCAACTGGTCGTCGCCGGTCATGTGCAGGCCGCACGACTCGAGCCGTCCCTGGCGTCCCATGACTCGCTGCCCGAACTTCGGTCCCAGGCAGTCGCCGTCGAGCTCGATTTTCTCAACGATGCCGGCCGCCGGATCGACGACATCATTGACGAGTTGGCCACAGCGAATTCCGGCCGGCTCGTACGGACCACTTACGAAGTGCTGTTCCTGCTGTATGTGGGATATGTGCTGTTTCGCGTCGGCGTCAATTTTTTCTATGAGTCGTTCGTCAATCACGACGCGATCCTCGCGACCGATTTCTACATCCCCGCGACGTTGTTCTTCGTCATCTGGACGGGCGGGCTCGTCATGGCGTTCACACGGCGGCTGCGGCGCGGACTGACGCAACGCATTCGCGAGCTTTGCCAGGAACTCGTGGACCGGCGCATGGAGCTGGCGTTGTTTCCGCGGCTCGACCGTGCCTGTCGCGATGCCGGTCTGGGACGCGAACGGCTCGAACAATTGCGCGAACAGGCCGAAGAACTGCAGCGGGCCATCG
This sequence comes from Planctomycetaceae bacterium, assembly GCA_019636315.1. Classification (GTDB taxonomy): domain Bacteria; phylum Planctomycetota; class Planctomycetia; order Planctomycetales; family Planctomycetaceae; genus JAHBXU01. Next base: position 1,448 of record JAHBXU010000870.1, read on the forward strand.
CCCATTCGCGCCGGCTCGGCGCCGCAAGGCTGCAAACGCATCACGCCGCGGGAACGGGAACGAGACTCTGATGGCGCCACGGACAATCACGCGACACGGCAGCTGAGCGCCTCACATCGAATTTCAATCCCGATGGGCACGCTGTCGCCGCGCCGAATGTCGCCGGAACGTTTTACTTCGATGCGGATACCGTATCGATGAGCGACGGCAGCTGCAGCCGTGATTCCGCTCCCGTCCAGCGGAAGACAGGTCACCTGAGGATCGCCTGACAGCACGGGATGAATCGGCAGATGCAGCGCCGTCTCCCGTTCACCGGGGGCGAACGTCGCATGCAGCACGGCGTCGATGCGCTCGATACCGTCGGATTCACGATACCGCGCGATCCGTTGGAACGCCGGCGGTTCGGACTCCGCCAACTCGGACGCTTCAATGTCGTCTGCTTCGAGGTCTTCGATGGATTCCAACGGCCCGACACCGTCCATCGGAAGGTATTCCGCCGCAACGTCCGTCGCATTCACGGTCGACGCGGCAACGCCTTCGCAGACGACGACGAATGTCAGCCCGAGCACCAGAATTCCCAGCACCGTGCCGGCGGCCACCGGAGATGCACTGACCGTCGTGGACCACGCAACGAGTGCCGGCGGCGCCAGTGACAGCAGACCAATCCCCAGTCGCCCGGCGGTATTTTCCGGCTGCCAGCCAGATGACTGCCGCGATAACACCCACGCCGACAAGCTGGCAATCGCTGCAAGGGCCGTCGCGGCGCTCGGCACGACGGCCGTCACACGGTTGTCGAACGCACCGGAAAGCGCGCGGGCAACCAAGACTCCCGCGCACGACGTGGTCACCGTCCACAAAACAATCGCCGCACCAGGACGCCAATAGAGCAACGCTTTCGGCAATCTGCTTGTGGCGTGCACGGATTCCCTCCCGTTTCATCGGCAAATGTCGATCGCCCCGCGCGTCGACATCCTTTGTCAGGTGACGACGAACTGAGGCTCGGGAACCGCGCTGTTGAG
>JAHBXU010000871.1 GCA_019636315.1 Planctomycetaceae bacterium
GACGCGGCCAGAAGGCGGCCATGGACGGCCTTCGCGGTAGAGGCTCATTCCGCGGCGTGCTCCTGGTTTCGCGATGCGCCGTCGTCATTTGGACGAGTTGCTTGTCGTCGGGAAGGCTTTGCGAAGGGCGTTGTAGGCATCGCTTGTTTTGGCCCCTTCCTTCTGCGCAAGATCATCCAGCAGATGCCGGATTTCAGGCTTGTCGCAGATGGCGGCGTACAGATTCACGCGTTCCGGGTCGAGCTTCCAGTTCTTGTCCCGAAAAAGGGCATCCAGAATCCTGAGGCTGTTGACCTCGACGCCCATGGACTCGTAGCTGGGGGCGCAAGCTTCCGTGGGCACCTGATCGGCATGCGTTCGAATGACGGCGGCGACCTGTGGCGTGTAGTACCTGAATGCACGTCCCAATGAGCCGCGGGTGAAGCGCATTCCGCCTTGCAGGAATAGCGACATGTCGTCGGCGTCGCCCGAGCTGATTGCTTTGAAGAAGCTGTCTTCCGACCAGGCAATGCCTTGCTTGGTGAGTGTCACGCGCGGGTTGTCGGCGATGCCGGTTGTCTCGAGTTTGAGCAGACTTTCGGTTGCCTGTCGGGTTTTCTTCTGCTCCTCGAGGCTGGCGGCGTTGATGCCTACCAACCGTTGCAGGCTCGACACGACGCTCAGATTCTCGGCGAGCACGCCGCCCTGTTGACGGTGCTCCATCGACATGAACCCGAACACGATGCCGACGAGGGCGAACGTCGACATTGCCCAGAAGGCTGCGCTTTTCAGGAATGGGTTTTCCCAAAGTCTCGTCTTCTCCGGGCCGAAGAAGGTAACAAACGCCTTGTTGCGCAACGATTCCGAGGCGAAGAACACGGTCGCCGATACAAACGCGACGCCGCCGGCGGCCAACGGCAACAGCCAAAACCCGATCGGGGAGAAGAAATCGCCGACCACCGAAAGCAGCGAGCAAGGCAATGCCCCAGCCTTGGCGGAAATGGCGACCACCTCACTGGGTGTCGTTGCCTTGCTCATGCGTGATCCTCCAATCGGAATCCGTGTGTGATCGAGACGAGAGCGGCCGATACTCATGCATCATCGTTGGCCTCGTGTGGGCGCGTGTGGATCAGCGGCCGTCGAAGCCGTCCATGAAGATCGCATCCGAGGTATAGATTTCCGCGCTGTCGAGGAAGTCGTCCGGGTAGGTCTCGCCCTTCGTTCCGCCAGCGACGAGAATGCGACCGCCGCCGAGCGAAGCCGCCGCATGGCGGTACCGCACCGTCATCATTGGCCCGGAAAGCGTGAATTGGCCGGTCGAAGGATCGAACACTTCCGAAGTGTTGCGGCCGACGAACGCATTCGCGTCGGAATCCCAGACGACGCCCCCCGCGATCAATACGCTCCCATCGGGCAAGAGGGATGCCGAGTAGTTGCCGACAGGTTCCTGCATGTTGCCTGTTGCTGTGAAAGTGCCAAGAAGCGGGTCGTAAATTTCTGCGGTACCCGAGAAACATCCTGCATAGAGGACGCTGCCGTTGCGAAGGCGCGTCGCGGTGCCGCAATTCGCGGAGCGATAGCCCCAGAACATTTCTCCAGCGTCTGCGAAGGCGCCGGTCGATGGATCGAATTTTTCGGCGCTGTTCACGTATGCGCCGCCCGCTTCGTGTCCTGCCGATATCAATACCGAACCGTCGTCCAACAAGGTGGCAAATGCCTCCGATCTGGGGTAGTGCATGGAGCCGGTCATCGTGAACTGGCCGGTTTGTGGATCGTAGATCTCGTTGCTTGTTATTTGCACGTAGTGGCTGAGGTCGGCATCCCAAATTCACCGCCCGTGATGAGTACGCGGCCATCGAGCAATCGGGTGGCCGTGTTGTACACACGGGCTTCGTTAAGCGGCGGGATGGCTGTTGTCGTCTGCGTTGACGGATCGTAGATTTCTGCGCTCGCAATTCCGATGTAGCCGCCCGCAAATAACACCCGTCCGTCGCTCAGCAAAGTTGCGTAATTCGGGGTGGGAGATCCTGTGCCATGCCAATCGATCAATGTGCTATTGGCCCATGTAAAAGTGCCGCTGGATGGAGAGTAGAACTCGACGTTGTAGCCATCGGTAAGCAGCACGTGACCATCGGGCAAGGTCACGGCATTGAGGTCGACCCGCGCTGAGGGCAGATTCCCCGTGGGCACAAAGCCGCCGACTATTGCGCTTTGGGCGCAGCAGGTGGCGGCGCCGATCGTGGCACACAGTGCGAGCGTGCCAAGGAACCGGGTTGCGGTGGTGCGGCGAATCGGAATCTTCAACATCGTTGTTCGTCCGTGTCCAGAAATCGTGGAGCGGCGTCGCCCGCACGAGAGGGAACTTAAGCAATTCCCATGCCAGTGTCCTCACGCCCTCCACATGAAACTCAAACGGATCCCAATGCCTTGATCCGCAAAGCTGTTTGCCGGAATGCTTTGAGCATCCTAGAGTGATGCAAA
>JAHBXU010000872.1 GCA_019636315.1 Planctomycetaceae bacterium
CTACACTTATCATCGTCATCTGGATGTCCCGTTCTTCCAATACGTTGAACAGGCCGACCTGAATTTTGGGAGACAGGTCGGGGAGTTCATTCATGCAGAAGATGCCGCGATGCGAGCGCGGGATGAGCCCGAAATGCATCACGTCTTCGTTGGCGAGGTGCCGCCCTTCGGCATGCTTGATGAGGTCGACCTCGCCGATGAGGTCGGCAATGGTGACGTCGGGGGTGGCGAGCTTCTCGTGATACCGCTGATCGCGGCCGATCCATTCGACGGGCGTGTCATCCCCCTTTTCGGCGATGAGGTCGCGCGCGTACTTGGAAAGCGGGGCGAGTGGGTCGTCGTTGATCTCGCTGCCGGCGACGATGGGGGCCGCGTCGTCGAGTAATCCGGTGAGCATTCGCAGCATTCTGGTCTTCCCCTGCCCCCGCAGCCCCAGAAAAAGGAGATCGTGCTGCGACAGGATGCCGTTGACAATTTGCGGGAGGACCGTGTCGTCATACCCGAGGATGCCGGGGAAGACCGGTTCTTTCTGACGAAGCTTGCGGATCAGGTTTCGTCGTAACTCCTGCTTGACGGACAACGGCTGATAGCCGGATTCGCGGAGTTGTCTCAGTGTCGCCGGTCGGTCAATCATGGAAGTCCTCTGACAGAATTCATCGCTCCTTGATTGTAGGGGGTCGGTCAACCGATGCACGAGGCATGGGCAGATTCAGGGGTTCCAGGGACGCATCGCAGTGGTCGAGTATGACGGCATCGGTGTTGAGGGGCTTGACACCACCGTTCGGGACGATGACCGGAGGGGCGCGCCCCGCGCGGCTCATTGCGCCTGATCTCGCAGTCGGGCGAGTTCCTGCATGGCTTGCAGCGGCGTCATGTTGTCGAGATTGAGCCCCTTGAGTTCGTCCAGCAGCGGATGCGGCTCAGGACCAAACAGCGACAGCTGGCGGGAAGCCGCGCGGCTTTCACGGGCGGGAATCGTCGGGCGGCCCTTCTCATCGTGGTGGTCGGCCTCCAGCGTGTCGAGGATCACTCCAGCGCGGTCGATCACGCTCCGAGGAACGCCCGCCAGCCGCGCCACATGAATGCCGTAACTGCGATCCGCGGCTCCCGGGACGATCTTGTGCAGGAAGATGACGTCGTCGCCCGTTTCGTGCACCGCGACGTTCCAGTTGGCGACCCGTTTGAGCGACTGCGGCAGTTCCGTCAATTCATGGTAGTGCGTGGCGAAGAGTGTGCGGCAGCCGACATGGTCGTGCAGGTACTCTGTGATGGCCCAGGCGAGCGAGATGCCGTCATAGGTGCTGGTGCCGCGGCCGATCTCATCCAGAATCACAAGGCTCCGTTCCGTCGCTGAGTTCAGAATGCGAGCGGTTTCAGTCATCTCGACCATAAATGTCGACTGACCTTTGCCGAGTTCGTCGCTCGCACCGACACGGGCGAAGATCCGGTCCGCAATGCCGATGGTTGCAGCGGCCGCCGGGACGAACGATCCCATCTGGGCCATCACCGTCACGAGCGCGGCCTGACGGATGTATGTGCTCTTACCGGCCATGTTGGGACCGGTGATGAGGGCGATGGTTGAGAGTTGCTGGTTGCTGGTTGATGGTTCATTTGAGTGTGCATCATCAGCGCCTGTCGGCTGCACCCCGTGGGCGCCACCGCCATCAACTCCCAGCATTACATCATTCGGCACGAACTCCCCCGACGGTTTCAATCGATCGAGGACAGGATGTCGACCGTCCTGGATGTCGAGCGACGGCGTCTCTGTGATAAGGGGGCGACAGTAACGTCCGCTGACGGCCAGCGACGCCAGCGAGGTGAGCACATCAATCTGTGCGAGCGTCTCGGCCGTTTGCTGCAGCCGCCGCGTTTCGCGGCTGACGCGTTCGCGGAGGGCCGCGAACAACTCCTGTTCCAGCGCAATGGCCCGCTCTTCCGCACGAAGCACCTTATCTTCGTATTCCTTGAGTTCGGGCGTGATATAGCGTTCTTCGTTTTTGAGCGTCTGCTTACGAATGTAGTCGGCAGGAACCTTTTGAAAGTTTGCAGCCGTCACAGCAAGGTAATAGCCAAAGACCTTGTTGAAGCCGACCTTCAGCGAGGTAATGCCGGTGCGCTCGATCTCGCGGGCCTGATACTCGGCAATCCAGCGTTTGCCGCCGCGGGCCAGATCCTGAAGTTCGTCAAGATCTGCGTGATATCCCGCGCGGATCATGCCTCCTTCGGTCGTCAGCAGGGGCGGTTCGTCGACGAGAGCCGCCTCGACGTCGGCACGAACTTCAGGGCACAGGTCCACCCGCGCTTCGAGTGTTCGCAGCAATTCGGACGAGCGTCCTGAGAGACGGGCTTTCAACTTGGGCAATAGCGCCAACGTCCGTGCCAGTGATCCCAGGTCGCGGGGAGAAGCCCGGAGTGTCGCCACGCGGCCCGCCAGTCGCTGTAGGTCATAGGCCTGATCA
>JAHBXU010000873.1 GCA_019636315.1 Planctomycetaceae bacterium
CGCCTGTCCAAGTCTGAACATTCAACCCGTGCTCTTATTATCACTTGGACATGTCATGAGGCAAGATCAACATTTGAGAACCGATGGGGGGGGGTGTAGGAGCGGATTTCGGTGTGTTGTTTTTTAGAGGGATTCCCAATAGGCGTGCCATTGGTGGCTGTACAGCAGGCTGCACAGGCCGGCCATGCGGTTGACGCGTCGGACGCGCCAGCGGGCGGCGTTGGCCTTCAGGCGGCGGCCGATCAGGTTTTTGCAGGCCCCTTCCACTTGACCGCTGCCGATGCTCCGCCCTTCCGCGAGCCTTGGGGCATAGGACAGGTGGTCCTGATGGGGGGCCAGATAGTCCAGCAACGCATCGACCGCAGTCTGTTCCTTCTCGGTCCGTTGCTGCGATCCTGGTTGGACAAAGGTTTCGATCCCGGACCAGCCGGCTTGCAGCAGTCTCTCCCGAGCCTGAGCGGTCCAGTGCTGAGCCGCGGCGGGATCAGGATGCAACACTTTCCCCAGGTCGCTGACATGCTGTAAGGCATGGTAGATGTCCAGCACGCCATCGGCGTCACGGAGATGCGCGCGCTGTTGTTCCCAGATCCACTTGGCGCCGTCGGCCAGCACTGTGACTGCGGACGTGTCCGGCAGGCCCAGGCGTTTCCGCCAGGCCTTCCAGCGGCTGCCGAACTGCTGGCAGTCTTCAATGGCGGCGAACGCAATGCGGGTCTTGGGAGCGGGAAGTGCTCGCGTGTCCCATTCGTTCGGCGTGGCCGGCTCACCTCGATCCCGCTTGGAAAAGATGCCGACTTTCATCTCTCGCCAGCCCTCCGTGGTGTTCACGCAGGTGCCATCGGTGGTGAACTCCACATCGCCGTCGGCTTCACGAAATTCCTGCACAGCGACCGGTTCTTCCCGCAGCCAGGCGTTCGCCTGCGCTCCATGCTGCTGGGCCATTTCGCGGATCGTCGTATCCGAGACCTTCAGGCCGCACAGATCTTCCAGACGCTCGGAGGCGATGTCATAGGACCAGCTTCCCGCGGCCAGGCAGATCAGTCGCTGGGCATGCGGGCTGTACCGTCCGCACAGTCCCAGACGTTCATCCACGGGATACCCGCCCAACTGACACTTCACACACCGGAAGTAGACACGCGTCAGCGACAGGTCTCCCGTCTGTGTGGTGAGCAAGCGACGCTTGCGGCCATGATGCGCCTTGCTCAGTTTGCACGAACAGGTCCGGCTCGGCGCCCCTTTTTTTCGACCTCGCGGCATTCCTGTTCCAGCGAGGCCTGCAAGGTCTTGCGAGTCAACTCGCGGCCCTGCTCGATCGCCAGTGTCTCGGCCACGGCCAGAACTTTGCCATCTGCCGCGGCGCGACAGGCCTTGTTCAGCTCCCGGAAATTCAAGATGGCCTGCTCGGCCAACAAACGCTCTTCAAGCGTCAACTCGTCCCAGTTCACTCCATTCATCTGGCGGCCTCCATAAACCAAATTCTCAAAACGAAACCGCCAGAATAACCCTTCTTACCCAGTCGCGCAACCATCGGCGACTACACCCGATGGGGGGCCGCGGGGGCGTGACGACATTCCGACCGTCGCCAGTGCTCAAGATCGGTCCCCGTCCGAATACCGGTTTGTGCCCTCGGTGTCGAGGTTAAGCTCTGTCAAAGGAACCACATGGGGCGCCCCGAGTCGGAAATAAGTTCCAGAAAGATCCGCCGCGCCAGTAACCACCCGCGCTCACTTCCCTGGGAAGACAGGGACCTGGATTGTCCGATTCCGGCCCGCGGCCGGACTCAGATGAGGACTTCCCCGTCACTCCTTCCGCAGAACATTTATCGCGATTCGGCAGGAGCTGTCCCTTCGATCAGGACGTCGTCCCAGAGTCCAAAGTCGTCAAACGACCCCAGTCCGATGCGTCCGGATTTGAAGCGCGTGTCATGGGCCACCATCGCCGGGTGTTCCATGTCGTCAAAGTAAACCTCAATCAGACCGGAGGACGCTTTGCGCACGAGTTTCACCTGGTGCCAGACCTGATCCTTCCAGGGAGTCCCCTCGCTGGTCTTCTCGCTGATGGCAAGCCGCGGCGCGTCATTCACAATGAAGATTTGATTGGAATGGGGGTCGGTCTTCTCCCCGAGGTGAACGTAGTAGAAGTGCGCCGGATCCTGATACCCGAAGAACAGGCACATATCCCGATGCCCACGCGAGGTCTGCAAGGTCTGCACGCGGGCCGTGAGCACAAAATCCTCGAACTGTAACTCCTTGATCAGGGACACGTTGAACGGACTGCGATGAGGTGGCGTGTACTGACTGTTGCCGAGCAGATGGTAAGCCCGAGTGCCGTCGTCGAGGGTCTTGATCGTCCAGGCTTTCGCGTCGGTCGGCTCCCAGCGGTCGACACCCTTCTCGAAGGTTTCGTGAAACCGAACGCTGGGAGGTTCGTCAGCACTAATCGCAGTGCACAACAC
>JAHBXU010000874.1 GCA_019636315.1 Planctomycetaceae bacterium
GGCGTCGCGCCCGAGCCAGATGAGCAGCGGTCCGGCACACACGGCGAGCACAATGGCGTATGCAGCGGCAATCGCGGTGACCGTCCGGGAGTACAAGCTCCCCGCCGCCGCACTCGCGATCATCACGAACGCCGCCGTCAGCAGCAGACACACTCCGATCCGCCGGACCTCGGGCCATTTGCCCGGGTCGATATAAGTCATCACCAGGTAACCCGGCAGCGTTGCCAGCAGAACAAGCCCCACCGTGACCAGGACGGAAAGCAACTTGCCCCAGACAATTCGCCAGACGGACATGGGCGTCGACTGAAGGAGCACCCAGCCTCCGGACTCCCGCTCGGTCGCAATCAGGCCGGCCGCCAGACTGGGAGTGATCAGCACCAGGAGGGCGACCTGCAGAACCACCATGATGGCACCAATGCTGTCGACGTCCCAACTCACCGTTTGGGTCGTGGTGAGAATCGTCAGCGCGAGAGAGATGACCGCGCAGACGGCCACCAGACGCATCAGCCAATGCAGTCGTCCAAAGCGGCGACAGCGGAATTCCTTCGCGAGCACCGGATTGACAAGCGGACCAATGTGCCGCGAGCGTCGCTGGGGATCGACGAGAAACATCGTCCGGCGAAACACACGGGTGCCGAGCTTCTGATCGTCGGCAATGACGCCCGAATCCCGGGTGCGATCGAACAACCTGTGGTTTAAGCGCGCGATGGTCCAGATCGACGCGGTCGCCGACGTCAGAGCCGCCAGTGTTGCAAACCGAATCACCAGGCCGTCGGTGCCAATCAATCCGCGACCACCGACGTCGCCCGCGCCCTGCAACGACATCATGGCGGCAATGGGAGAAGCCGATCGCAGCCACGCACTCACCTCGCCGATCAATCCGCCCGCGCCCGCCAGCAAAAAGTACGGCAGCAACAGGACCACGCTGGCAAACAACACCAATCCATAGGTCCACCGGACGGCGGCATCGGTTGCGGCGGAAAAACTGCTCACCAGCAGGCCGAGCGCTGCGACCCACCAGGCCGTGAGCAATAACAACGCATACGTCGTCAGCACGGTTCCCAGCGAGATTCCGCCCAGGGCATAGCATGCAGCCGCGGCCGGCAGACTCAATGCGAACATCAACCCGGACAATCCCAGCGTCGCCAGCAGCTTGCCGGAATAGATCCGCCAGGACGGCATCGACGAATTGAGCAACAGCGCGAGTGTCCCGCTCTTTCGCTCCCGGACGATGCTCGTCGCCGGAAACACCGGAAGCAACAGGAGCACGGCGGCCAGCAGTCCGTATGCGAACAAGCCAAATACCTGTTGCGATCGCGATCCGGAGAGGGCGATTCGCGGCTCGGTCGGCCAACGCAGTGCGATGAGCAGCACCAGGCCGAGCACCAGGCCGCACTCGACCAACACGGTTCCGCGCCGGCGGAGTACGGTCACGAGCTCGCGATGAAGTACCGGATTCGTCACGACGAGGCCTCCACTTCCGCCAGCGCCGGACTCGAACGCGGCGCCTCAGACGGTCGCGCGAAGGACATGAATGCTTCTTCGAGATCTGTCTGCAGCTCTCGAAACTGCGTCACCGGGATGCCCGCATTGACCAATTCCGCCAGGACCGGACCCAACCCCTCTTCGGGCAGATTCGTCCGGAACCGCACAACCGACTCCGCCGCCGACGCAGTGATCTCGCCGTCCCCTTCGAGGACGCCCTGCAGTGTCTGAACGGCCGCGGAAAGACTTTGCTCGCTTGCCAATTGGACCTCGATCGTCCGTTGCTGGCTGACCTGCCGGCCAATCTCCTTGACGGTGCCATACGCACGCAACTTGCCGTGCGTGAGAATGGCTACGTGGTCGCAAATGCGCGAAAGCTCGGGCAGAATGTGGCTCGTCACGAGGAGCGTTTTTCCCATCCCCGCCAGCTTGATCAGCAATTCGCGCATCTCCACACGCGCCTGAGGGTCGAGTCCGTTCGCCGGTTCATCGAGAATCAACACTTGTGGATCGTGCAGGAGAATACGGGCAATGCCGACCCGCTGGGCCATTCCGTGACTCAGTGCATCGACATATTTATCTCGCATGTAGGCGGTTCCCGTCATCTCCATCACTTCGTCGATCCGGGGGATCCGCTCGTGCCGGGGGATATCGAACGCTGCGCCGAAGAAGTCCAGATATTCCCGCACCCGCATGTTGTCGTAGGCGCCGAACTTGTCCGGCATGTACCCGACCAGCCGCTTCATCCGCCGCGAATCGCGGACGCAATCGACGCCGGCGATTGTCGCGGTTCCACTTGTGGGACGTGCGAGCCCGACGAGGATCTTGATGGTCGTCGTCTTGCCTGCACCGTTCGGACCGATGAGCCCCAGAATCTTCCCCGCACGAAGCGTGAGGCTCAGGTCATCGAGCGCGGTATAGCCGCCGTATTTTTTGGTCAGGCGATCAATGACGACCACCGGCTCGGC
>JAHBXU010000875.1 GCA_019636315.1 Planctomycetaceae bacterium
TGCTGAAAATCTACGACCTGAGCCACATCGGGCGAGGACAGGCGCAACAACTCCTCTCGACGACCATTCCCGGCGTTGGATTCCCATCCACCGACGGCGGTAAAACGGTTGTCGTGTGGGCGCGGCAGCAGGATCACGAACGCATCGCCGCAACGATTGCCGAACTGGGCAAGTCTCAAGCATTTCAAGACGATCGCACGGTGCAGCTGTACTCGATTCGCGATCTGGGGCCGAACATCATCGGAATCGTCAGCACGCTCGTGCCGGGAGTTCAAGTCGTCGCCGGTCCGCAACTGGATGAAATGACCGTGACGGCACGGCCCGAAGATCAGCAGAAGATTGCAGAACTCATCGAACGATTGAAGAGTGACAGCCGCCCACGCTTGCGGACGTTGGCGTCCTATGACATCGGCCGCGCGGACCCGGACTCAGTGCGGCAGATCGTGCAGTCATTCAACGATGCAGAGACGCAGTTCAGTGTTGATCCACGGGGCCGGCGGTTGCTGGTGCGAACCTACACCGACAAGCTGGACGAGGTCGAAGCCATCGTTCGGGGCATCGCGCAACCGCACGGGTCAGATGAGTCGTTGTCGACGCGGACATACCAATTGAATCAGGGAGAAGCGGACGAAGCTCAGGAGGTGCTGCAGGCGCTCATGCCGTCGGTCACGCTGGTCACCGATAACGACAAGAAGGTTCTGGCCGCCACCGCAACGACCGAACAGCACCAGCTGATCGAATCCGTGGTCAACGATATGCGTCGCGCCTTCGGTTCGGACGGTGCATCGCAACCGGCAACCTACCCGTTGCTCACCGCCGATCCCGACTCGATCCTGCTGATGCTGCGGAATCTGTTTGCCCGGTCCCCGGAAGTGTCGCTTTCAATCGATCGGCCGACGCGAACGCTCGTCGCCGTCGCACGACCCGACCAGCAGGAAACCATCCGGACACTCATCGAGCAGATCGACCAGGCGGGGGATGCATCGCGCCAGCGGACAGTACAGGTGTATCCGATGCGTGGCACGGACAGCGGAACGGCGGTCGCCATTGTGCGGACCCTGCTCGAAGGAATCGATCCTGAGGCGAAGGTGGCGTACAACCCCCAATCGCGACAGGTCGTGGTGACGACGCGGGCCGACGGTCACGCCCGTGTCGAGGAGATGACCGCGCAGCTCGGCACGCCGGGGGAACGCGATGTCGAAGTGTTTCAGTTGGAACGCATGGAGCCGCTCACCGCCCGGTTGGCGGTCGACGGATTGTTTAATGACGGCCGGACCGACCCGGCGGATCGTCCATCGATTCAGACCAACGAAGAAACGCAGCAGCTCATTGTGCGCGGGACAACCGAGCAGATCGAACAGATCCGCGAAGTGCTTGTCAAAATGGGCGAGGTCGCACTGACTGATCGTGGCGGTACATCAAGGAACGTCCGCGTGATTCCGATCGATGGCGATTTCGACCGGGCGCTGCCGCGCATTGAGGAACTCTGGCCGCGGTTCCGCAAGAACCCGTTGCGCATCCTGCGTCCTGGCGACCAGGGAACACGGGACGCGCAGCCGCTTCGACCGTCTGGCAACGTGCCCGACCCGTCCACGTCACTGCCGAAGAAAGGCGGTGTGCCGCAGGAATTGCTTCAGGCGACGCAGCTGGTCGCGTTCGAGGCGGCCTCTGTGGAGTCGCCGCAATCGCAGCCGCAGGACGAATCGCTCGAAGGAACGACGGAACCGCAAGCGTCCGGCGCCGTCGATCCTGACATCGCTGCGCCTCAACAGGAATCGCCGCCCGTGGTGATCATCCCCGGCCCCGATCGTGTGACGATTGCGTCGGAAGATGCGGAAGCGCTCAATCAAATGGAGTCGCTGCTGCGGAGCCTGTTCCTGAAGCGGGACGCGGTGCGGGGGCGTGACTTTACTGTGTACGCATTGCAGAACGCCGGTGCCGTGACGGTTGCCGACACATTGAACGAATTCTTCCGCAGAAACTCTCCCGTCTCGACGGGCAGCGTGATGGTCGTCCCCGACTATCGACTGAACGCGCTCATCGTGTATGCCGGGCGCGCCGACCGTGAAAAGATTGAATCACTCATTCAAACGCTCGATTCCGAGAACATTCCCGACTCGCTCGCGTCGTTCCAGACGCGCATCGTCCCCGTCAACCATGCCGACGCCGCCGCAATCGCCCGCACGCTGCAGGGAATCTACCGGTCGCAGATGACGGCTGGCGGCGCGCGGCAGAGTGTCTCCATCCCGGAGGGTGTGCCCTCCTCAATCGCCAGCGTGCTGCGGCAGATCAATGCGGCTGCGTCGTCTCCGCTGCTGACTGTCGAAGTCGACAGGGCGACCAACTCACTGGTGCTCATGGCTCCGAACAACCTCCTGGACGAAGTCTCGGAATTGATCACCCGCCTGGACGAATCGGCGGCCGTCAGTCAGGCACGACAACTGCGGATC
>JAHBXU010000876.1 GCA_019636315.1 Planctomycetaceae bacterium
CCCGCCTCATTCCCGGCGTCTGCGGACGACAATGTGCCCGTGCTGCCGGACGACCAGCCGGGTCGGCGCTTACCGGTTTTCCCGTTCGCGTTGCCGGCCTTCCTTGTCACCTTTCTCCAGCTGCTCGGTGATCTTCTTTGCTTGTGCCAGATGATCTTTCGTCGTCTGCTGCCCGGACCGCAGCACTTCCTGCAGTTCAGGAGAGGCGTGCCGTGAAATGACCTGGAGAGCGTCGTTCATGGCCATATGCCCCATGACCTGTCCCCACATGTAGCACTCATCAAACTCGGCTCCCGACTTCTGTTCGAGTTCATGTCGCGCGGTCTGCAGACATTGCTGTGCCATTTCCCGTTTCAGCGTGATGAAGTCCACTCCGTGACCTTCGCCCAGTTCCGGTCGGGCGGCACGCCGTGCTGTCGGGGAATCCGCTGTTTCAGGATTGCGCTGAGTCTGCGGGGTTCGTGCTCCCGGTTGTCCACGATCGGCCTGCGTCGCATCACGTTGCGCGCCGGCGTCGATGCTCAATTGGGCCGTCTGATAGCCCCCGGCGGCGGCAAGATCGTGCAACTGTTGAACGATCTGCTGATGCCCCTGGATCATCTTTTGAGCAAATGCTTTGACATCTTCGTTCTGTGTTTTCTGGGCCACAAACTCGGCAAGTGCGATTTCCTTCTGATTATCAATGATCAGGCATGCGGCAAGCTGGCTGTCACTGATGCGGCCGTGAGCCTGTTGATCGCCGGGTGTGCGTCGATCCGCCTGTCGCGTGCCGTCCGGACGGGCCGGTTCATTCTGTGCGGCGGGATTGGCGCGTTGCCCTGGCTTCTGCTCCTGCTGCTGTTGAGCCTTGACGGCACTCGGTAGCGCGAGCAAAGCGCACACCGCGCCGATTTGACAAACACGTGAAAGGAACATTGTGGATCTCCCTGAAACTGTGATTCGAGCAGACGTGGCCGGAGTCACACGCCTCCTGCCTGTTGAGGGGGACTTTAGCACCGCCCGTCAGTCACGCGCATCAGGCGTTTGCTCAATCTGGCATCGGGAACGGGACGAGTTTTCCGTGCGGGAACCGGAACACGGCACTGCCGGGGGAAAAACAAGACCGAACGCGCACGTTTCACTTCCATCTTGACCGCGCGCCTCCTCCTCGAAGACAATGGAACCGTGCTTACGACAACATGTCGGTCTGATTCGGCGGCTTCATGTTCGCAGCGATGGTCAATCTGGTGACGACAGCGGCCATCCTGGCCCATAGTGTGCTGGGGTGTTGCTGGCATCATGACCACTCGCCAATGGGCGACCGGCGAGATGATCAAGCGACCGTGGAGTGTCCGCATTCCACGAACGCCCGAACGCCAGCCTCCTGTTGCCGCCATCATGGGTCCTCCCGGCCGCGGACTGCCATTCGATCCGCAGCTCAGGCCACGCAACCATGTGTCTGTATTGAAGCGGGTGGCAACCACTCGGAAGGCGGCCCCTGCGGAAGTGGGTGCGGCCAGGTCTCCTGCACGTATCTGCCCGGAGGTTCTCCCGTACTCGCGGATGAGGGAGTGTTGTCCGCTGGCTGGCCTGCCAGTGCGACGGTCACAGCCGCTTCCTTGGCGACGTCGTCACCTCGGGCTGTCATCGACAGTGGGCCCCCCGTGTTCTCTGCGGCATCGCGCTGCGCGCTGGTCCAGGTCTGGCGGCTGTAAATCCGCCCGTTCCAGCGATTCTTGATGCTCCCGGCCCGACGGCCGGCACAACCCTGCTTGAGTCAGTGGTCGCTCATTGACTCAACAGATGCATGGCAATCGCTGATCGCTGCCTGAGCGCCCCATTCGCGGCCGCGCTCACAGACGATGCGGACGAATGGAGCGGACCTCAATGAGGCCGCCGACAGCAAAGACAATCAGTAGTCGATTAGAGGAGAGGGATCATGCGCTCCGAGTTCGCAGCTCGTGCGGGACGCTGGGTCGTGACGGGGATTGCGCTCGCCGCCATCGGGCTCGCCGTGGTGACGTGGCAAACGTGGTGGCCGATCGCCCGGAGTGGCGTGAAACAAGTGATCGATCGGAGCCGCGCGTCGTCCTCCGCGACTGTCGGTGACGATCATGGCCACGCTGGGCACGATCACGGCGATCATGGTCATGCCCATGACGAGGCTGCTTCGCTGGAGCTTTCTCCCCAGGCGCGTCGGAACCTGGGGTTGAACGCTGAGACCGTACGGCCCGTGGTGTTGGAAACCTATCAGCGAACCATCTCCGTGCCGGCGATGGTTGTCGAGCGCCCTGGACGGACTCGTATCCAGGTGGCCACCCCACTGACCGGAGTGATCACGCATGTGCATGCGGTCAAGGGGGAGGCCGTGGAACCGGGCGCCGTCCTGTTTGAAATCCGCCTGACGCACGAGGATCTGGTTCGCACACAGACGGAGTTTCTCAAGACGCTGGGCGAACTGGATGTG
>JAHBXU010000877.1 GCA_019636315.1 Planctomycetaceae bacterium
GTGGACATATTTCACGGCCGCGGCGCTGATGAGCGCCTGCGGCATCGCCATGCATGCCATGTTGCCGTGGGGCGATGCGACGAGCGACAAAATCACGTATGGCATTGCGCACAGTCTGTTCGCGGTGCTGCTCGTCGAGGTCGGCGGCTTCAAGTTGTTTGAACGCGTCATGAGTGCGTGCATCGGCGTGATGTTCGTCACCGTGGCGGTGACGGCGGTGCTCGTGCGGCCCGCTTGGGCGGAAATCGCTCAGGGCCTGCTGATTCCGCGAATTCCGGACTTCGCGGGCGACGGGCTGAGCTGGACCATCGCGCTGATGGGCGGCGTCGGCGGCACCCTCACGGTGCTATGCTATGGGTACTGGATTCGTGAGGCGGGTCGCGATTCGCCGGCGGCCATCTCGATCTGCCGTGTCGATCTGACCGTGGGCTATGTCATGACGGCACTGTTCGGGATCGGGATGGTCATGATCGGGAGCCGGATCTCCGTCGAGGGGCGGCCGGCTCAATTGCTGGTCGCCCTCGCCGACCAACTGGAAGGGCAACTTGGCAGTGCGGCTCGGTGGGCGTTCCTCGTAGGCGCCTGGGGCGCCGTGTTCAGCAGCCTGTTCGGCGTCTGGCAGAGCGTGCCCTATCTGTTCGCGGATCTGATCTCGATGCGTGCCGGTGGCGCGGCAGAGGGAAATCGCATTACGATCAACGCGAAAGGTCCGGCGTACCGCGGTTATCTCTACGCGATGGCCCTTGTGCCAATACTTGGCATCTTCCGGAGCTTCGACGCAGCGCAGAAGGCATACGCCGTATTCGGCGCGATGTTCATTCCCCTGCTCGCGGTCGCGCTGCTGGTGATGAACGGTTCGCCGCGCCTCATCGGTTCGGACCACCGCAACGGTCCGTTGTGCACACTGGTGCTCATTGCCGCGATCGGCCTGTTCCTGGCATCCGGCTATCTGGAAACAATGAAGTCCATCGGCGGATGATCGCGCACACGTGTGACGATTTCTGTTCCTGCAGCGGCCGACGTTGGAACGGTCCGATCAAAAAGAAACCCGAGGCTTCGGCGAGAGACATTCGGCCTCGCGGAAGCTTCGGGTGACAGATTGTCGACTTTCGCCCGATCAGCGCTGGACCGTGTTGAGCTGGTTGAGGGCCGAAATATAGTCGAGCGTGATGTCGATGATCTCGTTGTTGTAGTAGTCCTGCGGGAAAACTTCGACCGGCTTGGACTTGCCTGCTCCGGCGGTCTTCTCCTTCTCCTTCGCTTCTTCCGCGGCGTCCGGATCAGGATTCTGCGCTTCGCCCGGTGACGCTTCTTCAGCAAGTGCCTTTTCGAGTTCGAGCTCCTCTTCGAGCGTCTTCTCATTCAGCGAGATCGACTTGCGATTCTTGCGTTCCAGATAGCGTCGGATGCGCTTCTGCACGCCGGCGAAGTCGTCGCTGGCTTCAACCCGTTTGCGGCTGGACTCGCGGAGCGCGGTCAAAATGGTCTCGTCCACTTTGCGATCGGCGGAGAATCGGGCCGCGGGAATCTGATCAAAGGGGAGTGCGTTTTCGAGGTACATCTCTCCGACATCCAGATGATCGACCAACGACGGCAGAACGACATCCGAGCGGACGCCCCGATTCTGTGTGCTGTCGCCGTTCACCCGGTAAAACTGACTGATCGTCAGCTTCAGCGATCCGAGGTTCGTGTTGTTGAAGAAGCTCAACGGGCGATTGGGTGAGACGGGCATGACATTCTGGACGGTGCCTTTGCCATGCGTGGTGGTATCGCCGACGATAATCCCGCGTCGGTAATCCTTAATGACACCGGCGAAAATCTCTGAGGCGGACGCGGAAGCCCGGTTGCAGAGCACGACCAGGGGGCCGGAATACAACATGCCGGGCAGCGTATCTTCATAGGCGGCGGTCTCGACGGTTCCGTCGGGGCCTTTGACCTGCACGACCGGCCCCTTATCGATGAAATGACCGGAAACCTCGATCGCTTCCGTGAGGGATCCACCGCCGTTCCGGCGAAGGTCGATCACAACGGCGTCGACACCGCCCTCGCGCTGAAAGTCCTCAAGCACCTTGGCGACGTCGCGCGCCGCACTGGTGAATTCGTTGCCCCCGCCGGACGCACCGGCGAAATCACGATAAAACGACGGGATGTGAATGACGCCCACGCGCCCGTTCCGTCCGACGCGGGGGCTCGTTTCGATGATCTCGCCTTTGACCTCGGCCTCCTTCAGTTCCACTTTGTCGCGAGTCAGTTCGTAGATCTGTGTTTCACCCGCGGCCGGTTTGATCTGCAGACGGACGATGGTGCCGCGCGGTCCGCGGATTCGCTCCACCACCTTACGCAGCTTCATGTCGACAATATCCTCGATCTCGCCTTCGGCCTGGCCGACGCCGATGATCTTGTCGCCCACCTGAAGGCGTTTGTCCCGATCGGCCGCCCCG
>JAHBXU010000878.1 GCA_019636315.1 Planctomycetaceae bacterium
GACCACGCTGCCTGGCTGATCCTGGAGCAACTTGAGCACCGCGGCGGCCGTAATGGTCTTGACCAAACTCGCACTCTCTTGGGCCTGGCTGGGGTCCGACAACACGGCGGCGTCGTTCGCTCCGTCCCACCACATCCGGGCGAAGCCGTCGCCGTCTTCGAGATACTCGAACACTCCGTAAGGATTGTCGGCATCGCGTTGACTGATCGCATACGTATAACCGATGACATTCAGCCCGCCCGCCGCGCCTGTTCCCGCCTGTTCTTCGATATTGGCGGCAAATTGCTCAAGGTCGAATGTTGATTGTCCCTCGACGACCCCGGCCAGTAATTCCCGACTTTCCAGAGATTCCAGACCCCCCCGTCCGATTGACTCTCCGCGTTGCCGCCGACGTCTCCGTGAAGGAGAGGACTGATTAGCGAGAGCCATTTTCAGTTCGGAGATGATGCCCATGACGGGTCTCCTGTCACAGTGACCGCGCTGCCGTGTTACCCCGCGGATGAGCGACTCGATCGACTTCCGGCAGTGGCTGAAATCGCCGGAGCAGGAGGTCTTCATCTGACCATTGATGGAGCCGAGCGACCTCAGATCGCAGTCGCGGCACGAAACCGGACACGAACTCCCGGCTTTTTCAGAGACCGGTTCCCGAGAGACTGAACGTCGCTATCAACCGCGTCCGGTGGAACGGTGCCTCCGTTTTCACACTCCAGAGGAGAACGCGGCGATTGTCGAAACCTTTGGCCAGGGTCCGGAAGGCGTATGACTGCGGGAGCATCATGATGGCTCTGAAGGCCACGGGCATGATGACATACGGACGAGGCGTAATTGCCCGGCTGAATGGCCCAGGATCTCGACTGAGGAAGCGGGGGACGTGCTCGTCGCACCAGACTGGGTGCGGCCATTGGCCGACCGGCCGGATTGTTGGGACACTGGTGTTTGCCTGTGGTATCATCGGTCCGGAATGCGCCCCACTCCATCCGACAGGAGCCACAGCGTGAATCGAAACCTCGCCATTCTGGCCTTGTTGTTGACCGCGCTGTCTTCCTGCGTCGCCGTGGCGAGTCCTCCGAACGTCCTGCTCATCTTGGTGGACGACCTCCGCACCAATCTGGGGTGTTACGGCGATCCGCTGGTTCGAACTCCTCATGTGGACCGGTTAGCCGCCAAGGGCGTGCGCTTCGAACGCGCGTATTGCCAGTATCCGCTGTGCAATCCTTCCCGCTCGTCGCTGCTGACCGGTCTGCGTCCGGACGCCGTCCGCGTCGACAGCAACGGGGATCGCTGGCGAGATGCGGTCCCGGACGCCGTCACGCTCCCCAAGCTGTTTCGGTCCCACGGCTACTTTACTGCGCAGGTGGGGAAGATCTTTCACGACGGCGAAGCCTACAATGATCCAACCGCATGGGATGTCTCCATCAATCCCCAGGACCGGCCAAGTGCCGAGCAAGGCGAGGGCCGATGTATGTCGCCCTTGCCTTGGTGCCGCTGGGTCGCAGCGGAAGGCGCCGACGAACTCCACGCCGATTCGCAGACTGCCAGCGAGAGTATCCAGCTGCTGAACCAGCAACGTAAGCAGCCGCTTTTCCTGGCGGTCGGTCTCCGTCGCCCCCACGATCCCTTCGTGGCGCCGAAGCGATACTTTGACCTCTATCCGCTGGAGCAGATGCCGATTCATCGCGATCCGGCCTACCGCAGTCCAGAGGTTCCGTATGCCCTTGCGGCGCCCGACCGCTTTGCAGGTTTCACCGACCGGGAACGCCGCGAGTTCCTACGGGCCTACTATGCGTGTACGACGTTCATGGACGCACAGCTTGGTCGAATTCTGGACACGCACGACGAACTCGATCTGTGGGACACGACGGTCGTCCTCTTCGTCAGCGACCACGGATACCACTTGGGAGAGCGGGGCTGGTGGAATAAGAATACGCTATTTGAGCTTTCCACTCGTGCACCTCTGATCGTCTGGGCTCCGCGAATGAAAGGGACTGGCAAAGCAACCACAGCGATCGTGGAGTTTGTCGACTTTTATCCCACCGTCGCTGAGCTGGCTGGACTCTCCTCACCGGCCGATTTGGAAGGACGCAGTTTCGCCCGACTGCTGAATGACCCCGATCTTCCCGGCAAGCAGGCGGCCTACACGCAAGTAACCCGCGGTGAAATCACAGGACGTTCTATCCGTACGGACCGCTACCGCTACACCAAGTGGGACGGTGGCGGCATCGCCAGCCGCGAACTTTATGACCACGTCTCGGATCCTGGCGAATGGCACAATCTGGCGGCCGACCCGCGACACGGCCCAACCCTGCGTGACCTGTCCCGTCAATTAGCGGAAGGGAGTCGGTGATCCGACATCCCGCCCCCATTGCGGATTTCGAGAGTTTCTCTTCAGACCGCTCCACTGAAACCGACGCGGTACTCGGTGTGAGGACAAAGAATCGAG
>JAHBXU010000879.1 GCA_019636315.1 Planctomycetaceae bacterium
AGCCGCGCGACGGACGCCAAAATCCGGACAGTACCACGCCTCTCCAATCGTGATCTCTGCGTCTGTCAACGAACGGATGCGGATGGAATGCGTCGCCAGTTCAACCGCGACGGAGTGCGCGTCAACCTGCGTGAGAGAGACCTCCGGTGACAGGTGCAGCCGGGTAATCAGGTCGTGACGTCCGCGGCCAGCGGCCCAGTCCACGCAGAACCACGGCCCCTTCGATCGGCAGGCAAGCCAACGCCCTACGACCGGCACCTCCAGACGGCGATAGGCATTGTGATGAGCGCGGCACCAGTGAAATCCGTCCGTCTCGCCAGACACCAGGGCGGACGGATGACCTCGATATCCCATCCGGAACCGAGACCATGTATCGCACTGCTCTTCGCCGTCAATCTGCAAGACGTTGTGCGCTGCTGTCGACCGACAGTACTGGCGCATCTCACCGTCCGCATAATCGTAGACACCGCTATCGACGATGAGCCGGCGCCCGCTGAGGGATGCCTCGATGGTCAATAAATCGCAATGAGCATGGGCCGGAAGCTCATCGGCTCCGACAGGCCCCGCGTCGAACAGCAGGCAGTCGCCGGCGTCGCGCCATTTCCAGTAGTCGCCACGAGTTTCACTCATCGCCGGGCAGTCGTGGTTCTGATTGAACTGCGCGGCAACCGGTGATCCGGATTCGACGGGCATCAGGAGGGAAACGCCAGAAGTGCCGAGACTTCCTGTTGATCCGGCCGCCGCCGGAAGTTTGTCCGCGCGTGACCTCACAGCCGCGCGAGCGGTGCTGTGTGATCGTCCCTCAGGTTCGTCGGCGCTGTGATCGATTTCAGCAAGGGCGTCTGGGAACTGATCAATGACCGACGCTTGCTGCAGCAGGTGGTGATTCTGGCTCAGGTCTCGCGTTGCCGCAGCTTCGCAAAGCACACGCGCATCGGGTGTCTCGCCGAGCGCCGTATCAGCGAGGAGCGCGACTTCTCCATCTGTGTGGATGATGAACAGCAAGAAGTCCTTCATCCGAGCGGCGATGTCAGTAAACTCGCCGGAGAGTTCCAGCTGCACGCCGGCCAGGGCGTCGCGGACGTCGAGCACCGCGCTCAGCATCTGGGCGTGATACATCGGCGAACGTTCAAAGTGCTCGCCGCTGGGGAGAATCTGCTCCTTCAATTGTCGTCGCAGCAGCGGCACCGCATGATCAAGACGCCGCCTGGCCGCAGGGCCGTCGAAAAACGCACCTGCGAGAACCAGCGTCCGGAGATTCTCCAGCAGGTGATTACCGCGCAGATCCCACTCCAGATGACGCTCCAGGAAGCGGACCTGACTTTCGAGGCTGGCCGCGAAACGATCCCTGAGGTTCTCCGGAGGTTCGATGGCATGCCACAACATGAGCCACACCGCGATCCGTTTCGACAGGCAGAAGGGATGCCAGGCATCGGCCAGTGCGCCTGGACGCTCGATGGGATTGGCCTGCATCCAGTCTGCAACAATGTCCCAGATCCGCGTCCGCAACTCCGTCTGTTCCTCCGCCAGCGACTCGCCCAGCAGATCGAGAAGAAACTCGTGATAGTGGAGATGGAATCGCCACAAGTGCGATACCGCGGGGACCGATTGCAGCGACCAGTCGACGGGCAGGGGCAACGTCCGCCGCTCATTCAGAAAGACGAAGGCGTCTTCCTGGAGACCGATCGCGCGCGCCGCGCGCTCACCACAAGGCCGATCTCGTAGTTTCAGGTGTCGAGCGACAACATCACGGAAACCGCTATTCGACCGTCGCGCGATTGCTCGACCGTCAACGTCGGTGTACCGCGCGTGCGGCAGCAGCCGAAACAGGCGGCGGCGCACCATGGAGACGCCGCGCCATACCAACTGCGACGGATGATGGTACCTGGCAACATACCACCACCGTGGCGGGCTCATATCAACCATCGTTCCATTGATCGTGCCATCGCGCGCAATGCACTTCGTAACCGATGAACGCCGTCCCCGATCGCCGCCTTATCGAGTGTGGGCGATGCAGATCTCACGGTGCGGATTGCGATCCGCCGATCGCCGCTTCGGTCACGCACTCGACACTCTTCCGCGTGCTGAACCGATCACAACATTCGCGATCGTCGTTCGGCGTCCGCACTCCTGCTGATTCCACGAGATCGGTCATCAGGCGAAGGTAGGACTGCGCCATGTGGTCTCGACTGAAGTGTTCGATGACAAACTGCCGCGCGGAATCACCCATCTTCCGGCGGACGATGTCATCGCTCGCCAATTGTTCGATTGCCTCCAGCAACGACGATGCCGACTCCGGTTCCATGGAAATGCCGGCTCCCGCTCGGAGAACGATGTCCCGTGCCTCTCCCTTGACGCCCATGATGATGGGGCGTGCCATGGCCATCGTCTCGAAGATCTTCGACGGAATCACGGTCCCGAATAACTCCGTCG
>JAHBXU010000088.1 GCA_019636315.1 Planctomycetaceae bacterium
TTTTTCGTCCGCCCATCTTGAAGATCACGATTCTCGGCATCCTGCTCGGGACGATCCCTCTCTTCGGCGGCTGGGGCGCGAGCAACTGGGCGACCGCCTGGGCGAGCCAGGCCGGAGATTCACACGCCGCGGCGAGTTCCACCACGAATGCCCCCCCTCCCCCGCCTGATCCGACGCTCAAGTCGTGGACCAACATCTCCCGTTCGCTTCCGGGCTCGATCAGCAGTCTGCTGGGGGGCGCCCTGGCGTTCCTGATCGGCCGGCGATTGACTTATTTCTTCCTGTGCGTCTGCTGCCTGATCTGCAATTACATGTTGTTTCACGTCGAGAGCCCGCACGGTGCGGATTTTCTCTTCTGGATGGGTGCTCTGGGATTCTTCAGCGGGTTCTTTTTTGGCTGGCTTCCGCTCTGCCTGCCGGAACTGTTCCCCACGCGGGTGCGTTCGGCGGGGGCGGGGGTGAGTTTCAACTGGGGCCGCATTTTGACGGGCGTCGGTGTGCTCGCCTCAGCCGCTGCACTCAAGCAGGTCTTTGAAGGTCGATACGCCGACGTCGGCTTGATCAGTGGCTACATCTATGTCGTCGGCATGGTCGTGATTCTGTTCGCTCCAGACACATCACAAGCGCGCCTGGAGGATTGAATCAGCCACGAGAATCTACACAACCGATGTGTTCCCATTGACGGAATTTGCCCCTGAACTGTGTCCCCTCATGAGGCTCGCCATGACTGACTCGAAGCGCTCCGTCCTGTTGATGACGTGTCTTGCCGTTTGTCTTTGCCGCCAGGCACGTGCCGAATTGCCGCCGACGCAACGTCAGTATGTCCCGCAAGACGCCAAGCTGGAGAAGCTGTTTGACGGCGCATGCATGTTAACTGAGGGTGTCACGTCGGCCCCCGACGGCACGATGTACTTCAGCGATATTACGTTCACGCACTCCTGCCGCGACGACCAGGGCGCCCTGGAGGCGGGACATATCTGGAAGTTTGATCCGACGACGCGACGCACCACGGTGTTTCGCTCGCCCAGCGGCATGTCCAACGGGCTCAAGTTCGACGCGGCCGGCCATTTGCTTGCAGCCGAAGGCGCGGATTTTGGGGGACGGCGCGTGACCCGCACCGATCTGCGGACAGGAAAAACGTTCATCATCGCCGGGTTGTACGAAGGCCGGCCGTTCAACTCGCCGAACGACATCACAATCGACGAGCAGGGCCGCGTCTACTTCAGTGACCCGCGGTACGCCGGCCATGAACCGATCGACCAACCCGTCGAGGCCGTGTATCGCATCGATCCGAACGGTTCGACTCATCGCATCATCACCGACGCGGGAAAACCGAACGGCGTGTGCGTGTCGCCCGATCAGAAGACGCTGTACGTCGTCAGCAATGACAACGGCAACGTCGGCATCGGACGCTTGCCGCAGGACGCTCCGGCATACAAAGGTCGCATGGCGCTGCTGGCGTACGACCTGTCGCCGGAAGGGACGGCGACGTTTCGCAAGGTGCTCGTCGACTACAGCCCCGAAGATGGTCCTGACGGCCTTGTCGCCGACCGTCAGGGGAATGTGTGGGTCGCCGTGCGAGATGAGACGCGGCCCGGCATCTGTGCGTATGCGCCGGACGGGACGGAACTCGCGTATATTGAAACAGAGATTCCCACGAACGTCGGCTTCGGCCGCGGGGCAGAACTCAAGACGCTCTACATCACGGCCGGGAAGAGTCTGTACCGCATTCCGGTCAACGTCGAGGGCTACCATTTGCCCAGCCGCTAACCATCTGGGAGAGCGGTCGCCAGTCTTTCCCAGACCGAGGGCTCAACCGTTGGGCGATGATGACGCGGCGCTGAAATGCCCTGCGTGGACATAAAGCAGACGTCCGACTGGCGGTTGTCCGACAGCAGAGCCGTCGGCGTGGGAATTCGTCGCGTGCTTGTCTGTGGGGTTTTGACGCGCGGAATGGGGAAAACGGCTCCGCCGGCTTGCCCCGTGAGCGTCCAACAATTCAGAATGGGACGTCGTGTCCGATGCAGCGCAAACGGCATCGAACCGATGGACAAGCACAACTCAGCGACCTTCGGGAACGTTTCATGGGACAAGGCTTCAAGTCCAGTGCGATCGGTGTCGTTCTGTGGGTCAGCGCGGCGGGCGGGCTCATCGGTGACGAGAGTGCTGCTCCGTTCGGTCTGGAGAAGCGGGAGCCTTGGACGACGTCACGTCTCGTCGGCACGCCGGAACCACCGCCGCCTTACACGGTCGAACGGATCTATCCGGAGCTGACGTTCAAGAACCCCGTGTTCATCGCCCAGGAGCCGGGGACGAATCGAATCGTCGTCGCAGAACTCGATGGCAAGATCGTCGCGTTTCCCAAGGACAATGCGACGCCCGAAGCCGTGCAGGTGCTTCTGGAGACCGGGCGGCAGATCTACGCGTTCTCATTTCACCCGGACTATGAGACGAACGGGCAGATCTTCGTATTCAGCCCGACGGAACCGGGCGTCAAAGGCGAAGATCAAATGAGCCGTGTATCGCGGTTTACCGCCGATCTGACTCACCCGCGGACCGTCAACCCGGAGACGGAGCAGATCATTATCGAGTGGAAGGCCGGCGGTCATAACGGAGGCGAGGCCATCATCGGGCCGGACGGCTATCTCTACATCTGTACGGGCGACGGGACCAGCACGTCCGACATCAACAGCACCGGACAGGGCGTGGATGACCTGCATTCGGTCATGCTTCGAATCGACGTCGAGAACCCGGACGAAGGTCGCGCGTATTCCATCCCACCCGACAACCCCTTCATTAACTACCCCGGCGCCCGGCCTGAGGTGTGGGCACATGGGTTTCGCAATCCCTGGCGGATCAGCTTTGACAGCGCTGGCCGACTGTGGTGCGGCGACGTCGGGCAGGACCTGTGGGAGATGATCTGGCTGGTTGAGAAAGGGGGCAACTACGGGTGGAGCGTACAGGAGGGGAGCCATCCTTTTCATTCTCACAAGGCGCTCGGCCCCGGTCCCATTCTCCCGCCAGTCGTCGAACATCATCACACCGAATGCCGATCGATTACTGGCGGCTATGTGTACGAAGGAGACAAACATCCCGAACTCAACGGAATGTATTTCTACGGCGATTATGAGTACGGCATGATCTGGGCCTTTCGCCATGACGGCCAGAAGGTGGTCGACTGGCAGGTGCTGGCCGACACCCCGTTGCGAATCCCCACGTTTGGGGTTTCCCGCGATGGAGAGATCCTCGTCGTCGATCACCTCACCGGCGAGCTCTATGAACTGGTGAAGGCCCCGACGATCGAGTCCGGGAGCGAGTTCCCGCGACGACTCAGCGAGACGGGGTTATTCGCCTCCGTAGCGGATCATCAACTGGCCGCGGGCGTGGTGCCCTATACCGTGAATGCGCCCCAATGGATCGACGACGCGGCGAAAGAGCGGTATGTCGCCTTGCCCGGGACTTCGCAGATCACGTTCGTCGAGAAGAGCGGCAACGCAAAGACCTGGGAGTTTGAAGACGGCACAGTCGCGGCGGAAACCATTTCGCTCGACATGGAGGCCGGGAATGCCGCGTCGAGCAAACGACTGGAGACGCGGATTCTCGTCAAGCAGCAGAATCATTGGCTTGGCTACTCCTATCTGTGGAATGACGAGCAGACCGATGCGACGCTCGTCGATGCGCCCGGCCGAGACTTGACGCTCAGCATTGTCGATGCCGACGCCCCTGGAGGTGTCCGTCAGCAGACATGGCATGTGCCCAGCCGGAATGAATGCATGGTTTGCCACTCGCGCGCGGCTGCGTTTGTGCTGGGACTGCGAACGCTGCAGATGAACAAACCGCATGACTACTCCGGGATCGTCGACAATCAACTCCGTGCCTTCGACCATGCGGGATTCTTTACCGAACCGCTCCCCAAACCGGCGAGCGAGTATCCCGCGTTGGCCAATCCGTACGATGAGACGGCCGATCTGGAGGCGCGGGCGCGGGGCTATTTACACGTCAATTGCTCCGTCTGCCACGTCGACAGCGGAGGGGGCAACTCCCGGATGGTGCTGACCATTGAAACTCCGCTCATGGAGACCAAGCTGGTCCGCGAACGGCCGATTCATGGCGACTTCGGGCTGACGGATGCCAGTCTCGTCACGCCTGGCGATCCATTCGCCTCGGTGCTGTTTTATCGCCTGTCAAAACTGGGACGTGGGCGGATGCCGCTCGTTGGCACTTATGTCAACGATCTCCAGGCAATGGAGCTGTTTCACGATTGGATTCTGAATACGAAGGCCTTCGACGTCGAGGCGGACCGGTATCCGTCGCGGCAGGAACATGCAGACTATGATGCGGCGGTGGACGCATTAACGCAGTCCGCGGCTTCTGCCGAGCAACGCGCCCTGGTGCTCGACGACATGCTGTCATCGACACGCCGTGCGCTCCTGCTCGCACGCGCCGTGGCCCGTGCCGAGTTGCCGGATGCACTGAAAACGGACGCGATCACCCACGCCGCCGCTCACAATGACGTGAACGTGCGCGACCTGTTTGAACGGTTCCTGCCAGAGAGCCAACGGACGAAGCGGCTGGGCGAGTCCATCAATGTCGCCGCGCTGCTGGAGATGCCCGGAGACGTGGACCGGGGGCGCGATCTGTTTCTCCATGCCTCGGGACTTCAATGCAAGGCGTGCCACACAATTCGCGGAGTGGGCGGCGCGCTCGGGCCGGACTTGAGTCAGATCGGAAAGAAGCACAAACCACGCGAGCTTCTCGACTCTCTGCTCGACCCTTCAAAAACCGTCGATCCCAAATTCGCGGCTCACGTTCTCGTCACGACCGAAGGGAAAGTCCTGACCGGTTTGCTCGTGGAGCGAACTGACGAACAGGTCACGCTCAAAGTCTTTACGGATGGCAAAGCGGAAGAAGTACGCGTGCCGGCCGGTGACGTGGACGAACTGCTGGAACAGAAAAAATCCCTGATGCCCGATGGGCAACTGCGGGATCTGACCGCCGAACAGGTTGCTGACCTGCTGGCGTTTCTCTGCTCGTTAACGGACGATCCCCCGGCCGCCCCAAGCGGGCAGTAGCGGGCGCCGAGGACATGGGCTTCCCCCTTATGGGGTGACACGGCGTTCCAAGCCGACGGCACTCCCGTCGGACAGTGAGGACCGGCATTCCATTTCTGAGGGCATAGCCCGTGGGACGTCGAAATCACCAACGTCCGACGGCAGAGCCGTCGGCTTGGGAATTGCGACGACGACCGCAACGGATACAGACAATTGCGGATCTTGAACGATCACTTGCGGTGATTCAGTTCCGCGAACGACGGCGCTTCAGCTCATCCCGGACCCATTCCCGATCCGCCCGACTGAGCTCCGTCATGGCGATTTCAACGGCCGCACCGTCTTCGGTCCGCTGCAAGTGCACACGGTTGTCCTTGAATTCAATGAACCGCGCCTGGGCCTCCAGTGGCTTCCCTTTGGCGTCGGTCCAGGCGCGCGGGGACGTCGCATCACCTGCAACTGCAGCGCCGGGAGCCGCGGAGGGGGCTGTTTCGGGCTTTTTCATCTCCGCATAAAACGAATCAAAGCGGTCTCGATTGAGCACGAGCACGCTGCGCTTGCCGCCGCCATCTTCGGTGATGTCATGCGTCTCCTGGATGACGACCGGATGCCGCAATACAAACTCGGTTCCTTCGGCGACGTCCGAGAGATCGAACCCTTTCAGCAGCACGGGGTCCGCGTTTCGCAGTTTCGGAACGGCCAGACATTCAAACTCGCCCACCTTGCTGAGGAAGCGGAAGGTGCAAGTCACACACCCCCAGTCGCCCACTTTGAAGGCGCTCGGTTTCTTCGCAGCGAGCGGACCGGCGAACTCGCTCTTGCGCCCCGGCGCCCAGCGCTGGTCCGCACTCAGCAGACTCGGACGCACCGTCGGCTTTCTCTCAATCGGACCGAAGTCGCCCTCTTGTTTCAGGTCCTCAAAAGACTTGTCCGCTCCCGCGGCGTCAAGTCCCAGAACGCCGACCTGAGCGGCGCATTCCGCAACCACAATCGCCGCCAGAAACACTGCAGTCACCACGCGTCTCATGGACTGTCCCCCGATCACACCCTCTGGCGGCCCACGCATCGAGTCTAATTCGTGTCGATCGTCCCTTCAATTGTTTCGACGTCGCGGCAACATCGGGGTGCAGGACCGGATTCCGGCACAGGCGTCCGGCCGCACGGGCTGCGGGAGGGACTCGCGCGGTTTCCGACGGCCGCTGGCGCGAGTGCGAACATCGCGCCAATCGATCCCGAGCCGACGGCTTTGCCGTCGAACGCCGACGGGGATGCGCCCGATGCACTTACGGCGAGACACGGGGACCGGACCCCTGTCGACCGACGGCACGGCCGTCGGCTTGGGAGGGGACGCAGCGACGGCCCATCATGCCGGGAGGCTCGTGGAGAATTCCCCGATCCGAATCCGGCTGTCGCCTGACCTCGCTGCTGCAATCAATTCTTTCTTCACTCCAAGAAACGCCCTGGCCATGCGAAATTCATGTCACCGGGGGGCGGAAAACAGTCACCTGTTTGAAGACGACGGGCTTGTCTTCAGCGGAGCACGAAATGGAGATCACCGACGAAAAACTGGTGGACCTTTGTCGAAGCGGCGACTGCGACGCCTTCACAGAGATCGTGCGGCGATATCAGACGCTTGTCTGTTCGATCGCCTTTGGAGCCACGGGCAACCTGGCAGCGAGTGAAGATCTCGCGCAGGAAGCGTTCGTCAACGCGTGGCGGTCGCTGCCAGGGTTACGTGAGCCGCACAAACTGCGGCAATGGTTGTGCGGCATCGTGCGCAACCTGGCACGCAAGCGGCAACAGAGTCGGGGCCGCGCCGGAGCCGCGCAGGATCAATCTGTTGATTGGAACAACCTGAGCGACGGTCACGCTGGCGAGCCCGCGGAACTGACCATCGCCCAGGAAGAAGCCGACCTGCTCAACCGCACGCTGGCGGCATTGCCGGAACACTATCGCGAGCCGCTGGTGCTGTACTACCGGGAAAACAAGTCGGTGGCGCGGGTCGCCGAAATGCTGGAGTTGACGCCGGACGCCGTTAAGCAACGTCTGGCGCGCGGCCGGGCGATGCTTCGCGAGGAAGTGGCTGCCGTCGTCGAGCGGGGACTGCGTCACAGCGCACCGGGACGGGCCTTTACCATCGGCGTGCTGGCCGCGCTCCCCGTCCTATCGGGCACGGCCAAAGCCGCTGTCATCACGGCGTCTTCGGCGAAAGGTGTGGGAGCGATGAACGCGGCCGGATGGACGGGGATGACAGGCGCCATTCTCGGGCCGATTGCCGGCCTGATCGGCACGTGGTTCGGGTACTCGATGAGCCTGCGCGCCGCTCGCTCGGAACGGGAGCGTGCCTTCATTCGGCGCATGACGCTGTGGGTCCTGGTGTATGCCGGCGGGCTGACCGTCGGGATGATCCAGATGATCCGATGGGGCGTCGCGGGGGTTGCTGAGCATCCGGCCAGACTGGCGCTTGGAATTCCGGTGCTCGTCGGCGGATACGTCGTGGGACTGCTGGTCACGATCCTGTGGGGCAACCGACGCCTGGCTCAGATTCGCCGCGAGGACGGCACGGTCGACATGCCGCTTGAGGAAGCGGCCGCCAAGATGCCGCCGCTGGTTCGGCAGCTTCAATACCCTCGCGCGTTCGAGTCGAAACGACGACTGTTCGGTTTGCCTCTCGTCTCCATTCGGATCGGAGGAGCGAATGCGATCGGGAGCAAGCCGCGTCCGGCAGCGGTCGGCTGGATCGCGATTGGTGACGTGGCTTACGGCGTCCTGTTCGCCTGCGGCAGCATTGCGGTGGGGGGCGTTGCCGCAGGAGCCGTGGGCGTCGGCGCGATCTCATTCGGCGGGCTGGCCGTCG
Organism: Planctomycetaceae bacterium; assembly: GCA_019636315.1. Classification (GTDB taxonomy): domain Bacteria; phylum Planctomycetota; class Planctomycetia; order Planctomycetales; family Planctomycetaceae; genus JAHBXU01. Next base: position 7,906 of record JAHBXU010000088.1, read on the forward strand.
GAGGATTGGCGCTGGGGGGCGGGGCCGTGGGCTGGTGGTCCCTGGGAGGCGCGGCTCTGGGGTTTCTGGCTTACGGAGGGATGGCCGTCGCCTGGAAGGCCGCTATGGGCGGGATGGCGGTCGCGCACGACTATGCCTTCGGCGGATTGGGCATTGCCGAACACGCCAACGACGAGGCCGCGAAGGCGTTCACGGACGAGCACGCGTTCTTCGAACTCGGCAGCCTGATCATGAATCCCTGGGCTCCTTGGATTCTCGTCGTCCTCGTGCTGGCGCCGCCCCTCCTCGTTCTTAAACTCGTCCCTCCGTCGCATCGACAGTGAACCGGTTCGTGTAAGTCGTGGAGTTCCCCCGAACGAGGATTCGACCGCTCCATTGCGACTGGGAACCTGTCGCCTGAGGTCATGCTTGTGAGGCGAATGCGAGTGTGCCGGCCCGCCTCGGCGAATGCCGATGACCCTATGTCGCACGTCCAGTCGAGATCCGCAGAATGGTGCGCAAGGCGAAGCACTCGGTATACTCCCAACCAGCTTGCGCGTGGGCGAATCGTCTTGCCAAAACACGAACCGCAAGCCAGGCCGTCTCATGCTCAACCGCCAACGGCCGGTGAAGCCGGATGCGGTTCCACGCTCGTTCTCAGAGGAAAGTCGGTCCATGCAGACGTTGGCGATTGCGCTGGGGGCGCTGGTTGGCTATGTCATCGCCTATCACACCTACGGACGGTGGCTGTCGCGCAAAATCTTTCGACTGGACCCTGAGGCGACTGTTCCCAGCGTCGCGCTGAATGATGACCGGGACTTCGTCCCGACAAGCAAGTCGGTCCTGTTCGGACATCACTTCACCTCCATCGCCGGGACTGGCCCCATTGTCGGTCCGGCGATCGCCGTGATGTGGGGCTGGTTGCCGGCCTTGTTATGGGTGCTGTTGGGGTCGGTGCTGGTCGGCGCCGTGCATGACTTTGGCGCGCTGGTGGTCTCGATGCGCAGCCGCGGGCAGACCGTCGGCGACGTCGCCGGACGGGTGCTGAACCCGCGTGTGCGGCTGCTGTTTCTACTGATCCTGTTCATGGCGCTCACCATCGTGCTGGCGATTTTTGGTTTGGTGATCGCCAATGTGTTCCGGCTGTATCCGGAGTCGATTTCCCCCTGCCTGGCACAGATTCCAATCGCCATCGGCATCGGTTTCTGGCTGCATCGCAAGGGGGCCAACCTGTTGTTGCCTTCGCTCCTGGCCCTCGCCGTCATGTACCTCTCGGTGATCTTCGGCGATCAGAACACGCTCACGGGGATCGCTGTATTCGATCGACTGGGCGAGTCTCTGCACGCATTCAACATCACGCTCGCACAATGGCCGCTGATTGTGTGGGTGATTGTGCTGCTGGCGTACTCTTATGTGGCGTCCGTCCTCCCCGTGTGGATCTTGTTGCAGCCACGGGATTACATCAACTCGCTGCAACTCATTAGCGCGTTGGGACTGGTCGTCGCCGGACTGGGAGCCGCTGCCATCCACGGCGGCGCTCCGGTCGAGTCCGGGGGCGTGCGGCCTCCTCTGGAGATCGCGGCTCCGGCGATCCGGTCCAATCCGCCAGGGGCGCCCGCCCTCATGCCGTTCCTGTTCATCACAGTGGCATGCGGAGCTTGCAGCGGGTTCCATTGTCTGGTTTCGTCGGGCACGTCAAGCAAACAGATCAAATGCGAAACCGACGCCCAGTTCGTGGGGTACGGATCGATGTTGACCGAGGGCTTCCTGGCAACGGTGGTGATCCTTGCGTGCGTCGCCGGATTGGGTCTGGGCATCATCGGCGCCGACGGTACGGTGCTCACGGGGACGGATGCCTATCTGGCCCGTTATGCGACATGGAATGAAAAGCT
>JAHBXU010000880.1 GCA_019636315.1 Planctomycetaceae bacterium
CGGCAGGCTCATTCTCGCCATCATCTGGCAGATCGGCTCAGGCGTCATGTACTGTCCCCGTTCGCCATAGGTGATGCTCCCCTGAAACAGATCCCCTAGCACATCGGAGCGGGTCTTCTCCACGATCATGACCAGGTTGCCAAACATCGCCGCCAGCGTGTCGACGCCCCGCTTTCCGTGCGGTCCCGCCGTGTGCTTCGCAATCGTCCGCAGGTAGTCGCCTTCCATCAAGGGATGCCCCAGAGCGCAGACCGACACGTGCAGGAAATCCTCGAATGCCTGCCCACGGCTGACGCCCGAGCGCTGCGAGACTTCCTCCAGTTGTTGGAAGAGCGATTGCGTTTCCGGAAGGAGAAAAGTTTCGCGGGACACCGGGAGGGGAGAAGAAACTCAGAACAACTTCGGCTGATCGCCGGGGGTGGAAAACAGTTTCCCCGGCGGCGGCTTACCAGGGGTTGCGGGCTGCGTTGGGGATGATGCGGGCGGGGCAACGACCGGTTCACCACGGGCAATGGCGAGCCGTTCGCGCCAGTCATCGGCACAGGGGTCGAGCGCCATCCGCCGGAGCACGGGAGAGGGAGCGGCGTCGGCATGCGGGGGCAGGCCGTTTCGAGTGAGCCAGGAGAGCTCTTCCCGCAGCTCGTCGATGATGACCGACAACAACGCCACCTGCTGCCGGAGTTCGACCAGTTCCTCCCGCAGCGCGACGCTGTCGTTCGGCGGGGCCGTGGGGGACATTCGCGGCGGCATACCGCCGCTACGATGCCTGAGCGCAGAGCAGTGCGTCAAACGGGGCGACGGCAGCACGCCAACGGCGCCCGCGGCTCGGAAAACCCTCCCGGAACATCTTCCCGTTCCGGGAGCCATGTCTGACGGGACGGGCCGTCAGGACTTCGGCTTGTCCGTCGCGGATTGCTGCGACGCAGCCTGATTCTGGCTGTCGGTCGGTTTTTCGGATGGTGACGACGTCGGTTTCGGGTGGTGACCGTTGGTCATTAGAAGGACCTTTCAAGAGGGAAGGAGAACGTCGAAGACTTCGACCGTCGTCCGGGTGTACACAGTCCCCCGGGCAGGCTATCCTTCACATCGTGTGTGTGTATTGGAGACCTGAAGCATGAGCCTGAACAGGGGGCTGTCTTGTATTTATAATACAAGATTAGCCGCAGCCGTCAAGTGATCACGATCCGGCTGCGCCAACAAATCCGCGCCTATCAGGAACGGACGGGGGAGCGGCTGACCTATGCCGAACTCGCCCGTCGGACGGGGCTGGCGCGTGCCACGGTGGAGACGCTCGCGTCCCGGACCAGTTACAACACCACGCTTGCCACCGTCGATAAACTCTGTCAGGCGCTGGGCTGCGGGATCGCCGATCTGCTTGACTATTCTCCCGACGAAGCGTCCTGATCGGATGAGGGAGACAGGGTGTCAGCGGACGGGGAAGGAGTCTCCGGCGTCGGACTCCCCAGAATCGCTGCCATGCGGACGTAATATTTTCGCAGCGTGTCGCGGGAACCGAGAAAGAGGAGCACCCCCAGCGCGACCAGCCCCAGGTCCATCCCTCCCGGCCATTGCCCCGAAGAGGGAAGTCGACACCGCCAAGCCAGCCAGAGGATCAGCAAGGCGACCAGGGAGTTGCCGTAAAACTGGTAATAACGATAGTGCCCCTCGACCTGCCGGTCGAAGGCGTCGATGTGCGCCTGCAACCCGGCGAAGTTCCACAGAGGCTCTGCAATGCCGGTGTGGTGATGCAGGGTGTCCAGCAAGAGCCAGCGGATCGTGCTGATCACCAGCCCCGTCCCCAGCGAGGCAATCGTCACATACAGGAATCCGCCGAGCGTCGGGAGTTGACTCTCCGTGCCGGTCAGCCAGCCCTCGATCATCGGGGAATAGAAACTGGCCCCCCAAAGCGCCAGGAATCCCGGAATCAGGTAGGCGATGGCCAAGCCGAAACTGGGATGGGTCACTTCCTTCATGCGCGGCAGCGAGTGTAGCACAGGTCTCCGGGAGGGTCACGACGGCCCGCGTGGCCCTATGCCCCGGCATACACGGCGTCGATCTGTTGCCGGACGTCGGTCGCCGGTCGCGCGTAACGATGTCGGGAGGTGCGGCGAATGGTTTCCAATCGACCGGCGGGTGCCTTGGCGTCCGGTGGGAGTGTGGTCATTGTGAACGGGCGAAGCGGCTGACCAGCGACCAGCAGGCGAACGCAGGCGGTGTACCGCGGTAGGGAAATCAAATCGATGGGGGTCACGTCTCCCCCCAGTTGCTCCGCCAGCCGCTCCGCGTCGCTGGCCCCCACCTGGAAAGTGATTAGGCTTCCCACGTTGCCGAACAGGGCGAACCGCGTCGGATCGTCCAACTGGTCGAGGTACTGGTTGGCGAGAGTCAACGCCAAACCATACTTGCGGGCCTCACTGAGGATGATCGCGA
>JAHBXU010000881.1 GCA_019636315.1 Planctomycetaceae bacterium
CGTCCGCAATTTCAAGGTCTGCAAGCAAGTGCCCGAACAGAAGACCCGCACTGTTCAGTACAACGTGTGTGTCGCCAAGACCCGGGAAGAGTCCTACAACGTGACGCTGTGCAAGCTCGTTCCGGAGCAGGTGACCCAGACCTATACGGTTTGCGTCCCGTATGATGTCCAGGAACAGGTGCCGTACACCGTCTGCAAGCTGGTTCCGCAAACGGTCTCGCGTCAGGTTCCCGCTTGTGGAGCTGGCGGAGCATGCGGCAGCTGTGCTTCGTGCTGCAACTGAGTTCGGCAACTTGCTGAACTGAACGACCGGGAAGCGATTTTTTCTCAACTCCGAGCCTCCGGCCGCTGCACAGCGGTTGGAGGCTTTTTGTATTTCGGTTCGCTGGAAATTCGATAAGTCGTTCGGCGAGCGCTTCCCGTTGGCTCCGGCCGGGAACAAGCCACATCATCGCTCGCGCTCGACAAGACACAAGCGTGTGTGCCTCGGAAATATTAGTCGCGAGTCGGCCCCGGTGTGCTGCTCAATGGGTGGCTGTCCCCTGTGTTCCTTCATCCATCTCTCGCAGAGACGGCAAAGACGCAGAGGGACGGGGAGATTCGAAACGAAACGCCATTCCCCACACGGGTTGAGAGTTTGGGAAGATCCCCTCCCTGAGTCGCGTGCGACGTCGGCCGACGGACCGAGCGGCGCCCGTCGGCGGGCCCCTGCTTCTTCTCTGCCTCTCTGCGAGAAACTCCTCGTTATCGAACAGTGACGCTGCCGTCACCTGCGGCCCACCCCCGCCCCCGCAACCCGCCGGCCCGCTCTCCCGCAGCAGGCAGAGCGTCGCCGGAATGGACAATGTCTGGCAACCGAGACGGTCAGAAAATCTCCACCAGCTTCTCTGATGCAGACACGACACAAGCCGTGGGACCGCTCGAACTCCCTGCTCGCATTGACCGGCGGATGGATCCAATACAGGGGATCTGCCCCACGTCTTGTCGGCGTTCTGTGGGCGCGCACCGTTCAGTGCAGCGGAGTGACGAAACGCTGATAAAACGCACCCGCTCCTTCGGCTGCCCGCGACGCAATGGTCGGGACCTTCAATAAAGCGGCACGCACGTGAGGAGCGGCGCGAGGAGCAAAGTGAGAGAATTGCTGACGCGCTCGTCGCCACAATTCACGGGCTCCGCTCGCTCCCTGTTTGGCGGCCCGGGCAGCGGATTCGCTCACTTCACGGACCACCGGCCGAATCACGCGGTTCGACCATTCCTCCAGCTCGACAAGATCTGGTGACCAGCGTGGTTGTCGCGTTGCGACCAGCCGAATGATTTCGTCGACCGAATAGCCGCGGAGCAGTAATTCGTCCTTGAAACCAAGCTCCAGTTCCTTCTGCCGCATCTTCCGGACCTGCACGGCGATCACGGTTCCCAACACGGTTACTGTGAACAACAACAGACCACCAAGGATTCCGAGGAACAGCAACTGTTGTTCGTTCAAACGGGAGAGTGCATCCAACATCAAACTGGCCTCACACCACGGGAGTCAGGGAAACTGCGGCCAATGCAGGGCATTCGCACGGCGAAGCAAAATCTTAACGAAAATCCTCCAGGAGTGGGCATCGTCACTCCCGGTTTTCCGATCCGCACTCCCACAGCGATCACAGGACGAGGGGAATCCCCACGGGGAGAGGATGGATTCGCGGCGATGCAATACGGTCTCGACTTTGTCACAATGACGTCTGCCAAATCTGGCGATGTGTTCACGTTGCCGCTGCAAAGTCGCCGATGGACCTGCTCGCTCAAATCGTGGAACTCCCCCCCGACGTTCAGTTTCTCGCGCCTCGGCCGGCGTTTGATCTGTGGCGCACGATCTCGGCATGGGGAGCAACGCTGTATCTGCCGTTTATGATCTGGATGCTCGTCTCGTGCCTTCGTAACGATCCGGAACGCGGCGTCTGGCTGTGGATCATTCTCATTTTTCACCCCGTCGGAGCCGTCATCTACTTTCTCGCTCGCTGGCTTCCCGGCGCCCACATCGAAGCTCCCAGTTTTATCAAGCGGTTCAGCGGCGGACGGAACATCCATCGGCTCGAGATTGCGGCGCGGCAGATTGGCAATCCGCACCAGTTCATTGAGTGGGGCGACGCGCTCGGCGAGGCGGGTCGCTGGGACAAAGCACTGGACGCCTATCTGCAGGCATTGGCGAAGGACGCGTCGAATCCACAGGCCTTGTGGGGGGCCGGATGCTGTCAGTTTCGAGCGGGGGAGTTCGGTGCGGCTTATGAAAGTCTGAAGAGGTTGCTCGACATCGATCCAGCATACAAGTTCGGCGACGTTTCGCTGATGTATGGTAAGACGCTCCACGCGTTGCGGCGATCGGATGAAGCGCGCGCACATCTGGAAAGCCACATCCGTCGCTGGCGGCATCCTGAGGCCCTGTATCT
>JAHBXU010000882.1 GCA_019636315.1 Planctomycetaceae bacterium
ATCACTTCGGCGGAAGTGGTCGAGTGGCAAGGTGGAAACTGACAAGAGGCGACGAAGTCACGTGCGCATTGCTGGCGAATGCGACGGGGGTTCCCCGGATGCTGTGTCCGGTCGCTGACGCTCGCGGCTCAGATCGTCCGGCCGGTTCGAGTCAGAAGTCATACTGGTCGATGTTCTCGGCCGTAAAGACCAGGATATCCCCGAGCAGGATGTGGTCGCCCGCGATCGGTTTCTCGCCGAGGCGGCCGGCGGAGAATGCGGCATCCCCCACGTTCAACTTTCCACTGGCGAACGCTTCGGCGGCCAGAATGGTGAGATACCCCAGGTCAATCGTGTTCCAGAGGATGACCGACTTGACGGTCCCATTGCGGACGAACCGCTTCATCTCATTCGGTGTGGACAGGCCGGTGACGAGGATCTGGCCGGTCTTGCCCGATTGCTCAACGGCCTCGGCCGCGCCGGGAAACGAGACCGAACTGATTCCAAAAATCCCTTTGAGGTTGGGATACTTCTTGATGACGTCCTGTGCGTCGGCCAGAGCCGCACTGGCGTTTTCGCCAGGGTACTTGATCGTCACCAGGTTCAATTTGGTTCTGGCCAGCGCCGGTTTCATGACGTCGATCCAGGCGTTCTGATTCGCAGACGTGGCATCGGAACTGATGATGACGACGTCTCCCGCCACTTCCGGCCCCCCCAGATCCTTGACCATAGCGTTCACCATCCCTTCGCCAATCGCCTGAGCGGTCGCCTGATTGACGAAGAAGCCGCGTGTGCCGGGAACGCCGTCCGCGTCCCACGTCAGGACTTTGACGCCGGCGTCCTGAGCCTCGCGCATCGCGTTTGCGACGACATCCGGCGCATTGGGAGCCACACAGATGACGTCGACTCCGTCGACCGTCCACTGCTCGATCATTTCCGCTTGTTTCTTGGGATCGCCGTCGGTCGGGCCGTCATAGAGGAGGTCCACGTTTGCCAGTTCGTCGGCCGCCTCGCGGGCCCCGACTGCGCACGAGCTGAAATAGGCAATCCCCTTGATCTTCGGCAACAGGCAGACCGTCACTTTGCCGTCGCGACCGCCGGAGGAGACAGACGCATCCTCGGAGCTTCTGCGACTGCAACTCCCGGCGCAGCAAACGAAAAGGAGCAACGCCATCACCCCACGCGTCTTGATTCGCATCCTGTTCTGCTTTCCTGAGAAGGCCAACTGTTGTTCGAGTATTCCCGTCGCTGTCGCTTCGGACTCTGAAGGTGATTGACGCTGAGGCGATCGACTTGCCGGAATGCTATCCGCGACTTCGGACGTGCCAAAAGCGGTTCAGCAGCAGGCTTCCGATCAGCAGCAGCCCGATGACGATCGACTTCAGCTCTTCGACCTGCCACTGGCGGCTGACGAACTGACGCGTTTCGTGAATGAGCAAGAGGCCCAGTACGGTACCACCGATGTTGCCTCGTCCGCCAGCGATACTGGTCCCGCCCACCACCACGGCGGTGATCACATCCAGCTCAAAGCCGGTTCCCGCGTCGGCCTTGGCCGTGTCGAACCGTGAGACATAAATGACGGCGGCCAGACCCGCCATCAGACCGGAAAAGGTATAGAGCAGAAACTTGATGCGATCGACCGCAACCCCCGAGAACCGGGCCGCCTGTTCGTTATACCCCATGGCCGCAAGGTACCGGCCGCCGGGAGTCCAGCTCAGGAACGCCGCGCACGCCGCGGCCCAAAGTCCGAAGACGAAGGCGGGAATCGGAACTCCCCACCACATCCCACGAGCCAACTGCGAAAAGCCCTCGCCGAACTGGGAGTACGACGCCCCCTGACTGAACCCCTCGGCCAGCCCCCGGAAGGCTGCATAGGTCGCCAGCGTGACGATCAACGGATGAATCCTCAATCGGGAGATGAGCCAGCCGTTGATCATTCCACCGGCGGCGCCAGTCAGCAGGCACACGAGACAGCTCAACACCAGACTTCCGCTCGCGGCGTAGGTCGCGCCGAATGCCACGGCGCACATTCCCAGCGCGGAGCCGACCGACAGATCGATGCCGCCGCTGAGGATGATGAGCGTCATCGGCAGGGCCAGGAGCGCGAACTCCCACAAATGACGTGATAGCAGCAATTGCGATCTCAGGTTCAGGAACTCCGGCTTGACGAAGCCCGCCACCGCCAGCAGCACGATCAGGAGTGCCGCGAGCAGGAACTCATGCCGCCAGGAGAATCTCCGGAATCGCTCGACGACTTTCATACGAACGGGCCCCCCTGCTGAACACCGCCGGTCATCCCCCCCTGCGGCAGCCGACGTGAGGCCTTTGAATGATGTCGCGAAACGAGCGTGTCCGTAATCACCGCGAGCAGAATGAACAGCCCCTGAATGGCCCTGGTCCACTTTTCGCCGGATTCTCCCACGTCGAGAAAGGTCAGCACC
>JAHBXU010000883.1 GCA_019636315.1 Planctomycetaceae bacterium
ACATGGGCAATCCACTGTCCGGCGTCACTTGGGCCGGCAAGGAGTTGCCCAGGGTCAACTATGAGGTCGAATGGGAAGGACGCCGCCGGGCCGGCAGCGACTTCTTCGGTGCGCTGACGTTTCCCGTTAACGAGTCCTATGCCACGCTCGTCCTGGGCGGCTGGGGAGGAACCGTCATCGGCATTTCCAGCATCAACGGCTACGATGCCTCGGAGAATGAAACGAGCGACTACTTCAAGTTCGAGAAGGACAAGTGGTACAAGATGCGCATCCAGGTGACGGAGTCGAGGCTCCGCGCGTGGATCGATGACAAGCAAATCGCCGATTTCGAGCATCCCAAGCGGGAACTCTCCGTGCGTATCGAAGTCGAGCCGTCCAAACCGTTCGGCATCGCCACATATCAGACGCAAGGCGCCATTCGGAACCTGCGATTGCGCTCGCTGGCGCCCGCGCAGGGAGAGTAATCTGCGGGTGACCCTTCCGTTGTGGCATGGCCTCACTTGAATCGTCCAATCATCTCAACGCAACATGTCGGATGCTGCTTCACACCATCCGCAGCAAGCCAGCTTCATTGCAACGTCGGAAGCAGAGACGGATCGGCTCGGCGCCTGGCTGGCGAAGGCCCTTGCTCCGGGTGACATTGTTGCACTGCAAGGGGATCTCGGGGCAGGAAAGACGCGGCTGGTGCGCTCCATCGTCGCGTCACGGTCACCACAGCCGCAGGCCGTCAGCAGTCCGACGTTTGTGCTGATGCAGCGGTACGACGCCGACGTTCCGATTTTCCATTTTGACGCCTATCGGCTGCGAGACGTTGAGGAGTTCCTGGAGCTGGGCGTCGAGGAAATCTTTGCCGAACCGGGAATCTGTCTCATCGAGTGGGCGGCCCGTGTGGCGGATGCGCTGCCGGCACGCCATTTACGGATCGACATCCGTGTGACTGGTCCGGAAACGCGGGAGTTCGTCTTGACTGGAGCGCACGCCCGGTCCATCGCCATGATTGAAGACGTCCGGGGTCGAATGGCCAATTCCGGAAGCTCTGCAGCGCCCTTCCGTTGAGTCGACGCGAATCGATTGGTCGTCCGTTGACCGCCTCGCCTGGTTTCCCCTTGCGATTCCTCGTGTCGTCGCGTGTCGTCGACGTCATCAGAATTGCTCCCGTCCGCTGTTGACCGAACGTCGCGCGATCGAAGATCGCTGCGCCTGCCTGCAACTACCGGATTCGCCGGGTCATTTCGACCCTGACACCTGTATGACGGGTAGCACTTGCACCGATCGTAGGGGGCAGGCACCCCTGGCGACTGGCGGGTGCGGAACGCATGGCCGGTTGTCCTCGCTTTCGCCTCTGAGACGGCCGATGAAATCAGAATCAGCCTGCATCGGTACGCGCTCGGAGTGGATCATGGCATCCGTCGATTTCATTGAAGAATTACGCCTGCGTCGCCTGGCACGCGAGGCCTATGTCCCGGCCAACGACCGGTCGGGCCTGCACCCCATCCTCCTGGACGAACTGGCCCGCATGGATGCAGAAGGGGTGATCATGCCATTTTCGCCGACCGATGACACGTTGCTGACTGATGACACGGCCCGGGTCTACGAAACTTCCGATGTTCCGCCGGCCCCGATCTTTGGCGCGTGTATCGTGCCGCTGATGCCCGATCTACCGGGCTGGCACGGCCCGCACGAGATTGTCCCACCGCACGTCGCTGTTGGTTCGCCCTTCGATTCCCGTCGCGATCTGCACTACACGTAGATCGCGTCACGAGAATAGCGTTGAGCGTCCGAGAACCGGGTTCGCCCGGGAATCTCTGGCGAGTGGACTCATGTCTCTCAGCTCTCCTCGCCCCGCATGCTGCGCTGCTATGATTCCGGCGAATGATTTCTTGCCGTGAGTCGCCGTCATGCAGAACGCGCAGATTGCCGCCCATTTCGATGAGATAGCCGACCTGCTGGAGATCCAGGGGGCCAACTCGTTTCGCGTTCGCGCCTATCGCAATGCGGCTCGAACCATCGGTGATCTGCCGCAATCGGTCGCCACGCTGGCTGCCGCGGGCCTCGGCGCGCTCACGGAGATTGACGGCATCGGGGACGACCTCGCGAAGAAGATCATTGCACTCGTTGAAACCGGTGTGATTCCCCAGCTTGAGGAACTGCGCCAACAGGTTCCAGCTGGCGTCCGGCAGATGCTGTTGATCCCGGGCATCGGCCCCAAGAAAGTCGCCAAGCTTCACGAGGAGCTGGGCGTCAACTCGCTCGATGACCTGAAAGCCGCGTGTGAGAGCGGGCGCGTGGAAGCGCTTAAGGGGTTCGGGAAGAAGACCGAGCAGCTCATTCTCGATGGGCTGGCGCAAGTGGCGACAGCCGGTCAGCGATTTCTCATCGATGTGGCGTCCCACGCAGCGGACGCCATGGTGGCC
>JAHBXU010000884.1 GCA_019636315.1 Planctomycetaceae bacterium
CGGTGGTGTCGATTTGTCCCGGTTAGCCGCGGCTTTCGACGGTTTCTCACGTCGCCGCCCCTGGCGTTTCTGAGATGGTCGGCCACCTTCATTCGCCGCTTGGGCTGTCGCAGCCGCCGGCGCCATCGGCGACTCGACGGTGACCGCAACGACGGTCGTTGTCTCAACCACTGCAACGGTCATCGCTGCCGCGTCCAACTGCGGCGGGATATAGGGAGGACAATTGACGTCGTCAGGATGCAGGCTCACGATCAGGTCAAGCTTGTGCGAATTGCCACGCTTGATCCGCGGGATCTCGACCAGCGTCATTAAGGGGCCGTCCGGGCAGACCGCACAGCACACAGCGGTCTGATCGCCCCACGTACGCCGCTCGGATCCACACGTCGTGCAGCGCCAGCATCGTCGCACGTCAAAGTCCACTCGCATCCCCGGTCCCTTCACGACGTCTCCTTCGCAGATCGCTGGCTATTACTGGAAAGAAGCTGCTGTCTTGTGTCCTGAATTCTACGCACCGCATGACTTCTTGACACGTTTCAAGGAATGGCATGTTTCGGCATTGTCAGTGCGAACGTGCCTCACTTTGACGGTCGCGATCATTGCGATTCCGCTGCATCGTACCACATTACGGTGACGTCTTCTCCCGGAGCGTGTCCTTCGGATTCCGCTCGAATGACGACAAAGCCGTCCGCACGCGTTGTTGAAGAGAGAACCGAGGCTCCGCTGACGGCCAGCGGGACGATGCTGCTCCCTTCACGGCGGATTCGACAATAGTCGACGCGGCCCACGCTTGAGACGATTTTGCGGCCGACGACCTCCGTCGATCGCCGATACGACCAGTCCGACGAGCGGCCCCCCTGGCGGCGAATCGCACGGCCGGCGAAGAAATCATAAGCACACAGACACGAGACGGGATTGCCCGGCAGAAGGAACACGAGTGCTTTTCCGATGCGCCCCATCCCGGTCGGACTCGAGGGGCGCATCGCAATGCCGTGAATGGCCAGTTCGCCCAATTCGGCCACCAGCGACGGAGCGTGATCCTCAGCACCAACGCTTGTTCCGCCCGAGACAAGTACGACGTCCGCTCCCGGTGCAGAAAGGGCGGCGCGGATCGCGGCGCGATCGTCCGGCAGACGCTCCACCCCATCGATCCGACCGCCGTCGCGAGTCGCGAGTCCGTACAACATGGGCGAATTCGCTTCATAGATCTGATGTGGTCCTCGCGGTTCGCCGGGCGTTGCCAGCTCATCCCCCGTGATGACGATCCGGATGCGCGGCTGTCGCACGACCGTAACATGCGACATGCCCAGCGACGCGAGTACACCGACATCCTGAGGCCGCAAACGCCGTCCTTGCCGCAGGACGGTTGTCTCAGCCGCGATGTCCTCGCCGATGCGCCCAATGTTCTTGCCGACCGGCAGCGGTTCAATGATCTCGACCAGGCCGTTCATTTCCCGGGCCGACTCCGCCGGAACGACGGCAGTCGCACCGAATGGAACCGGGGCGCCCGTCATGATGCGAATCGCCTGACCGGTTCCCAGGGGACACGGAGCAGGACGTCCCGGCAGCGATTGGCTGCTCACCGGGAACGTCAAGGGGTTGTACAGACCGGCGCCTGCGGTCTCCTCGGCTCGCACGGCGAAGCCGTCCATCGCCGATCGCACAAACGGAGGGACGTCGAATGTTGCCACGACATCTTCGGCGAGCACACGGCCATGTGCCGTGGACAGCGGTTCGCTCACCGATGCCAGCACAGGGGTCTGCTCGTCGACCCAGCGAATCGCCTGTTCAACTGTCGACCGGGCTGCGAATCCCCGCATACGGACATCGTCGTGCAGTGATCCAGTAGACATGGGGCGTTGCCAATCCGTACGAAACGATCAATCAGGGGGCAGGCGAGTCGAAGCCGGTGCGAGTCAACAGCGCTGTGTACTCGTCGGGAGTGTTGGCGTTGCGAAGTGAATCGAGAGCGGGATCGACCGCTCGCAAGTCCTCGACATCGATCTCGCACGATCGCGCTGCGCGCACCAGATCGAGCGGCCGCCGTTTTCCTGCGGCGAGAAGATCCGCACACCGTTGATCGAGCGAGGTCCGATACACGGCCGCCAAGGGGTGATAGTAATCCGATTCGCGTGGAATGGCCAAATCGTGATCCTTCAGCCGGGCCACGACCGCACGCACAAACTGAGGTGTGAGCAACGGGACATCGCATGATGTCGCATAGGCCGCCTCAGCCCGATTATGAAGGGCGGCCAGTCCCGCGGCCAGCCCCGCCAGCGGTCCGAGTCCCTCCTGATCGTCATGCACAATGCGCACCTCCGCTGGGACGGACGGCACGTCCTGATCGGGCGCGGCGACCACCACGATGGGGGTGACCACTTCCTGCAGGATTCGCACCACGCGCTGCAGCATTGT
>JAHBXU010000885.1 GCA_019636315.1 Planctomycetaceae bacterium
GTTCCGTTCAGTGGCGCTGGAGCACCGATGGCGTCAACTCTGCAATACGCGTGAAGCCGCTCATGGCCATTGTCAGGTCGAAGTCGGCCAGCAGACGATTCATGACTTCCGCCACACCCTCATCGCCACCAGCCGCCAGCCCCCACATGTAGGGGCGTCCAACGAGAACCGCTTTCGCACCGAGTGCGAGCGCCTTGAAGATGTCCGAACCACGGCGAATGCCGCTGTCGAACAGCACCGGAACTTTCCCGTTCACCGCCGAAACCACGGCGGGCAGTGCGTCCAGCGCGGCCATTCCGCCGTCGACCTGACGGCCGCCGTGATTCGACACGATCAGCCCATCAATGCCGAGTTGTACCGCGCGTGCCGCATCGTCCGGATGCATGATTCCCTTAAGCACGATCGGCAGCGAGGTCGCCTCGCGAAGAAAGGCCAGATCGTCCCAGTTGTGACTCAGGTCGGAAAAGCACTCCGTCCAGGCCTTGATCGCAGCGACCGGATCCTCTTCGGGAGGTTTCGATAGCCGGCTGAGAAAAACCGGATCCGAGAAATAGATGCCGGTCCCTTCGTTGCCTTTGAACATCGGCAGATAGGCGTGCCCCAGATCCCGTTCGCGCCACGCCAGAAGCCGCGTATCGAGCGTGACGACGACGACACCGTATCCCGCGGCTTCCGTTCGCTTCAGGAAGTTCTGCGTGACGTCACGATCGCGGGGCCAGTAGAGCTGGTACCATCGCGGACGATCGCCGTTCGCACGGGCCACTTCTTCCGGCGTCTTTGTCGCCGCCGTGGAATAGACAAACGGAAGCTCGAGGCTTCGAGCTGCGCGGGCGGTCGCGACTTCCCCTTCCGGATGGGCCAGCGTCTGCACACCAATCGGTGCGAACAGCACCGGCGCCGGGATTGTCGTTCCGAAGAGTTCGACGCTCAGATCCCGCGTCGAGACGTCCCGCAACATCCGCGGCACGATCCTCCAGTGGTCGAAAGCCTCGCGATTGAACCGCATGGTCGATTCGGACCCGGCCCCGCCCGCAATGTAGTCGTATGCCTCGCACGGCAGTGTTTCGCGCGCCAGAGATTCGAGGGCTTCGATCGGGATCGGCAGCGATGGCTTCTCGCCGCGCACGCCGCGGAAGTAAATCTCGTTCTGGTACTGCGCGTAACCGGTGCGATTCATGGAACTGGGTCTATTGGAAGGGGAAACCCCGGAGCGCCTCTGACTGTTCAGAACGTGTTTGAGAATTGGCCGTATCCCGAAGCATCAGCGAGAGCGAAACCGGCAAGCCCCTCTTCTCCACACCGCGCTCACGCGTTGTATTACGGCTTTCCTCTCTCGATGACGTTTTCAAACAGTCTCTCATCGGAAATAGTACAGCATGAAGACCGCCAGCGAGCAGAGAATGCTGGCCCAGAACCGGTCTTCGCTGAGAAGGGTCCGCAATACCCCGGCGTCGTTCGTCGTGTCCCGACGACGAGCACGGACGGAATGCAGCACCACGGGAGAAAACGCAATCCACGTCCACATCACGGCCAGCAGGCCGGCGGTCGTCTGGGGAAGTGCGTCACGAACTATCGCGATGCCCAGCAGCGCGTAGATGCCGATCGACAGCCCAATCATGCTGAAGGCTCGGACCAACGTCCGGGGAGCATGTCCCCCCAGGTCGGTCCACACCAGGCGGCCCTTTTCACGATCGGGAGTGGTCACCAGGCTCACGAGGACATGCACTGCCGCGCACAGCAGGATGACGGCCACCACACGGTGAAAGAAGCTCAACTCGGCGCCCAGATACGCGGCGAATGCCGGATTGGGGCCCAGGAACCGGTTGTAACCAGCCTCCACCAACCATGAGCAGAGCACGCCGGCGAGGATTGAGGCAAACGCGCCGGTCGCCGTCGCCCGCCGCCAGAACATGCCCAGGGCGAATGCCACCAGTATCCCCGGCGTGAAGTAATTCTGATAGTCGGCAACCGTCAGAAAGAAATTGCGGTCCGAGTTGGGATTCAGCACATTGATCGCCATCCATGCGGCGAAAGCGACCAGCGCGACAATTGTCAGACGTCCCACACGAATCAGCTCGCGGTCGGTCGCCTGCGGCCGGATGAATTGCTTGTAAATGTCCATCGTGAAGAGCGTCGCGGCCGAGTTCATCATTGAGTCGATGGAGGACAGGATCGCACCCAGCAACCCCGCGGCAATCAATCCGATAATGCCCGTCCCCACAGGCACGACCAGCTTGACGAGTTCGGAAAACGCCGTGTCCGGGTCGATCGTCTGATGAGGCAATTCGGAGCGAAACAGATAGAACGCGGCAATTCCCGATCCAATGGAGAAGAATGGGATCAGCAGTTTCAGGAAGCCGGCCGCAACGATGCCGGTCCGCCCTTGATGATCGCTGCG
>JAHBXU010000886.1 GCA_019636315.1 Planctomycetaceae bacterium
TGGCGTCGAAGGACAAACCACAGGCCGGAAGACCGTCAAATCACATTCAGCAGGCCGAAACCTATCTCACCGTACTGCAGGAAAAGGATCCCAAGACGGTTGAGCAGGCCAAGCGGTTCTTCTTCGTCAATTAAGCCTGTGTGAGAATTGGTAGAAACCCGAAGCGTCAGCGAGGGACACGTTGGGAATCGCGTCTTTTCGCTCTTCGCTGATGGTTCGGGTGACGATTGATCCCATGAACCGCTTTGTTCAACGATCTCCACGGAATGGGAAGGCCGCTGCGAAATCGATCGGTCATGTCTTCGTGCTGTGCACTGTCGTGCAGACCGATAGTGTTTGAGGGGCATAGAACAGGGCGATTGCTGACGATTGAGGTTCAAGCCGAATGAGTTGATGAGGTCATCAGTCCGCAGATCGATATCTGAACCGGACGGATACGGATCGCCCCCACGCTCGGAACTCGGTAACGACGTTGAGTCGGTTCACTCCGAGACAGGGACCAGGTTTCAGGAGGAGACTTTTGATGTCGGTTTTCGTGCGCCGCAGGGAGTGCGGCAGAATGACGATGCTCCGTCCAGCGCTGGAAGCCGCGCTGCTTGTCATGTCGGTCATGCTGGTGAGCGGCGTCCCATGGCGTGATGCGGGCGCCTGCCCGTTTTGTTTTGGCAGCCTGCAACTGTCACTTCGCGAGCAGATCGACGCCTCGGAGGCGACGGTCATCATTCGCTGGAAGTCGGGTGAGCCGGGGAATCTGAAGCGCGAGATCCCGGCGTCGACGACGTTCACCGTACTGGAAATTCTGCGGGGCGATCCGACACTCGGCCGAACCATTCGCATCGATCGCTATCAGGAAGGTCAGGCGGGCGATGTGTTCCTGATGTCGGGCTTTCGCCAGGATGGCGCGTTCCAATGGGACCGTTCCGTGCCCCTTTCAGAATTGGGGCGCGTCTATCTCCGGGGCCTGCCCGACTCCGATTCCACCCCCACGGAACGTGTGCGTTACGCCCTGATGTTTCTGGAATCGCCGGACGATACCGTCGCGACGGACGCCTTCTCGGTGCTGGGGACGGCGCGCTACGAAGACATTGCTGTCCTCAAAGACGAGTTTCCCAGGGACAAGCTGCGGAAATGGATCCGGAGCGGCGAGCGGCTCAAGGGGCAGTTGGGCGTGTATGGCATGCTGCTCGGACTGTGCGGCGATGACGGCGATCGTGCCTTGCTGGAAAAGCTGATTCTCGACGTTCGTGGTCCCGACGATTACCGCCTGGGAATTGACGGTGTAATGGGGGGCTATCTGCTCGTCAGTGGTGAAGAGGGACTCAAGGTACTCGACCGCCAGTTTCTCGCGAATGCGAGTGCCTCACAGAGTGACGTCCACGCCGTCCTCGGAGCGCTCCGGTTCATGGGACAATATGCCGATGAGCGGATCAGCCGACGACGTCTGTCGCAATCATTAAGGCAGACTCTGGGAACCAGCCGCATGCCAGATATTCAGATTGCTGATCTCGCGCGGTGGGAAGATTGGACCGTCACGCACGAGCTGCTGGACTGGTATGCCGACCCTGTCCGCGGCACCCGGCACATCAAACCGGCGATTGTTCGCTTTATGATCGTCGCGTCTCAGGCGGACCGAAACGGTTTGTCGGAGGAAGATCGCGCCTCGGTGGAAGCCGCCGCCGCCTTCGTCGAGACGCTGAAGCAGGAACAACCGGCCATCTATCAGCAAGCGGCCCGCGCATTGGTTCCTTCCAACTCGTGACAGCCGCCCAGACCGGCGTCCTGTGTGAATCGGGAGAAAATCAGCAGCCTCGCCCTGAGTTGAATCTGAGTTGAAACATCGATCGGCAACGACCTCTCAGCATGAGGAATGCATGTTCAATCTCGATGCCGTCCAGTCGGCGCTCCGTGAGTTCGGTGTGGACGGGTGGTTGCTCTACGACTTCCGCGGCAGCAACCCGCTGGCGTGCCGCATGCTGGGCATTGCGGCGGACGCGGTGGGAACGCGGCGTTGGTTTTACCTGATTCCCGCAGAAGGAACGCCGCACAAGCTGGTGCATCGCATCGAGTCCGGCGCGCTCGATCATCTGCCCGGCGACAAGACAGTCTATCTGCATTGGCGCGAGCTGGAAGCGGGGATTGCGGCGTTGCTCGCCGGGCGAAACAACGTTGCGATGGAGTATTCACCACGCGCTGGCAATCCGTATGTTGCGCGCGTCGATGCGGGAACGGTCGATCTCGTTCGCGAGCAAGGCGTCGACGTCGTCTCGTCGGGCGATCTGGTGCAACTGTTCGAAGCGACGTGGGACGACGATCAATGGCACATGCACCTCGAAGCGAGCGTGCAGACCGATGCTGCGTTTGCCATCGCGTGGAGCACGATTGCC
>JAHBXU010000887.1 GCA_019636315.1 Planctomycetaceae bacterium
TCGATCCGTCCACGATCTGATAACCGGACGGAGATCACGCCCGGCGGTGTCTCGGGCGTAATCTCTGCCTCGGCCATGATGTCATCGAGAAACGGATAGGGCAGCGGAATTCGCTGATGCACAAGCCGGGTGAGTTGCGCCACGGGGCCCTGAGCCTCGTCCTGGTGTGCAAAATAGATCAGCACATCCGGCTCGAAGGCCAGGACCTTGCGATCGACAAGCACGCGTCGCTGCAGCGCCCAATGCCGGCCGGTGCCAAAGTTCAGGACTTCAAACCGCTGTGCCGGTTCTGCCCATGCGGTGTTCAGCCGCTCTTCCAGCAGCCGCGTGAACACTTCCTCGTCTCCCGTGCTGTACCCCATCACCACACTTGATCCGACGCAGGCAATGCGCACCGTCCCGGGCGGCTTGAGCAGCGTGAGCGACTTGCGGTCCCGCATGCCAAACTGATTGATCGTCGTCCGATGCCCGTCCAATTCGCCGGTCCACCCTGGAATGAGTTCAATCTCCAGCAGCGGATCGGCCCGCCGCGTCAGGGCTGCAAATCGATCGCCAATTTCGCGCCGGTGAATGCGTTGCGGCGTGAGCGACGTCAGCAGCGGACTGGATTGCACAGCCGCCGTATTGAGATCTTCATAATAGCTTTGAAGCTCCGTGAAGGGATCGCTCTGAACGTACAGATCCGAACGGAAGTCTTCGATGGCCAGCGTGACGCGATCGGGAAACAACCGCGCAAATCCGGGAAGTCCGGCAGCAATGAGCGCCGCTGCGGCCAATGCCTGGAGCTGAAACCGCTCCTGGCGAGTCAGAGAGCGCTGCGGTCGTCGAGCGGTCCAGACCCGCTTCAAGGTCAGGAAAGCAGCCCCTGCCAGGACAAGTCCAGCGAGACTCGCCGGCGCCGCAAGGAGGCCGCGCGACCACTCCCGGTTTTCGCGCAGCAGCACGCCCGTCATCGACAGGAACTGAGGGCGCGTCCAGCACGCCCAGAACAGGCTCACCGCAGC
Organism: Planctomycetaceae bacterium; assembly: GCA_019636315.1. Classification (GTDB taxonomy): domain Bacteria; phylum Planctomycetota; class Planctomycetia; order Planctomycetales; family Planctomycetaceae; genus JAHBXU01. Next base: position 1,005 of record JAHBXU010000887.1, read on the forward strand.
AAACATTCCGATGGTCTGCGCCGACAACCGCAGGTCGCTCCACCAACTCGGATGCGTGTGTATAAGCCGCGGGCGCTTCGCTCGACTGTACTCCCAAAGCGAATTGATCGCGACGCATGCCCCGACTCCCAACCACAACAACGCATCGGACGCCTTCAGGGGAAATGTGCCCAGCAGCCAGTACGTCTGCCAGTCGTGCAAGACCCACGTACTGAGAAACACCGCCATCACACCGACAACAATGGCCGCCGGTGCGCTCATCCCCCGCCGGCGCAATCCGAAGAACATCGGCTGGAACACCAGCTTCTCAAGAAAGTCCTTCCAGTAGATGTTGATGCGACGCCAGATGTCGCTCACGCTCGAAGCCAGGAAGTAGCAGTTGTGCGTTCGCGGCAGATTGAAGCCAAACAGATGCAGAACTCCCGTCGCCAGATGAAACTGTCCTGACACCTGGAGATACAACGCGTAATTCGTCGCGAGGAACACACTCACGGCGAGCACATCGCGAATCTCGTACGGCTGCGGGACCAGACAGGTCTTCACAAAGCGGAACAGCAGCAGGTGGACAAATCCCCGGAGAATCCACTCGCTTCCGCGCTGAAATACCTCCCCCTCGTTGTCATCTGAATACGTGTCGCAGAACTTGCGGTAATCGACGACCGGAAACAACGGGAAACAGACATTCGGCAGCATGAAGAAGTACGACAGCGTCTGAGCCAGCGGGGACCGCTCACGTGCGCGGCGAGTCTCATACAGAAACAGCGCCATCCGGAACATAAACAGCGAACCCACGACGACCCACATCGGCGAGAGATCATTCGTCCGCCAGATGATTAATCCGATACTGGCGGCGATCACCGTCGAGACGCGCACTGCGAAGTGCCGCGGCACCGTGGCCAGGCCGATCAATCCGCCGCCAATCCCGAACACCCACATACTGGCGCGCGGCTCCAGGACCAGCAGGATCGTTGTCAGCGACGTCAAAGCGAAAAACGGCAGACGCAATGCTGGCGGCAACCAGGTGCGGACGATCGCTGCGGAGAAGATCAGGCACAGGACAGGAAAGAACTGGCGGCGGCCTTCCACATCGAAGAGATAAGCCACGCCGAGGAGCAGTGCCAACTCGACCGCCTGCTGAAGGCGCAGGTGATGGTGATGCGGCAAGGGGGCCGCAACGTTTGGCGTCCGTGAGGACGGCATTTCAGCAGACGGCCCCTCGCTCTGCATCACGGTCGACACTGCCGAAGCGTCCTCAAAGTCGCTGACTTGTCATACAAGATTGCAGGCGATTTCTGAACGGTGCGGCCCCGGGGTGTCGTAGCGAATTTCGGCAGATTCAGAAAATCTTGGGTGGCATGCCGTCACGGCCTGAGCCGGGT
>JAHBXU010000888.1 GCA_019636315.1 Planctomycetaceae bacterium
TCTCCATGACCTTCAGGATGGCGTTCGCTCGCGTCGTTGTCTGTTCATCGACCTGAGCGTCGATGATGCTTTGCAGTGCCGTTCTCGCGGCGTCGGGGTGACTCTCCTTCAATCGATCCGCGGTGGAGAGCGCCACGTGCGCGGCCGGCGTTTTCAGACTCGTCGTGTCCATCAATTCGACCGCCAGCGACAAAGCTTCCGGCGACGGAAACCGCGTCAACGCGGCCAGAACGAGTTGCTTTTCCTCATCACGCTCGGAGGCATCGAGCGCTTTGCGGGCCATCGCCGTGCGCTGTTCGACGGGCAGGCCGAACTGACGAATCACGCGGATGTACCCCCGCAGAGCACGCACCTGGTACTTGCGGCTGATTGGCGACTGAGCGAGTTCGAGAAGCGGCGGAGCCACGTCCTCGGTCAACCAGTTGCCGAGCGTCTGTGTCGCAGCGTCCTGAACAGCGTCGTCCGCGTCGCGTGCTCCGGCCAGCACGGCCTGCAACGCTGCTTCGCCGCCGAGTTCGCGGAGCAACTCAAACCGCCAGACACGCCGGTCTGTCGGTCCCTCCGCAAACAGCACATCCACCTGCCGTGCACACGCCTCGCGATCCGGCATCCGCACACAGGCGGAAATCAAAGCCGCCTTTGCCGCCGCTTCTTCGGTGGGCGAGCGGGGCGAAAGCACCTTGCGGGCCAGGATATCCAATTGATCGCTGCCGACGGTTTCCCCGAGCGCTCCGATCGCGGCCACGCGCAAGGATTCATTCTCCGACTGGACCGCCTTGAGAATCAGTGGAACGGCGGAGCCGATCCGGCGATTGCCCGCGAGTTGAATCAACAGCTCGAATCGCTGCAGATCCTGCTCATCTGGATGCGACAGAATGGCGGCATCGACATCCTCGCCGGGCATCTGCTCCAGAGCATTGCGGGCCGCATCAGACACCGGACCGGCCGGACCAACCGTGAGAGCCATCAACATTTCGACATCGGAACTGTCCCCCTTACGGGCCAACCCGTTGATTGCGGCCAACTGCACGACCTCCTCCTGAGATTGCGCTCCCTCCCGCACGGCGCCGTGCGCTGTCGCATCACTCCGGTCGGCGAGCGCAGTCATCAGGAGTGCTTTGCGTTCGACCGGCTGCCGATCCATCTGATCCAGGATCAGCTGCGAAATTGCCGCGTCCTTCAGCACGCGCGACGCCTGCAGCGCGACGGCGAACATTCTGCCGTCGTTCGATTGCAGAAGCTCCTTGAGCAATTCGGTGGAGGACGGGCCGGGGATCTGCACGGCCGACAGCGTGGCCGCGATCCGCAGAAATGCCGGGACCTCTGCACTGCGGACGGCCTGGTACACGGCCGCGGCTGCGGCGGGATTGTCGTCCGCGCGCAAGCGATCCGCCGCACTCAGGCACGCATCGGCGATGGCCGCTCGCAATGGCGGCGGCGACGTCTGCAGCCCTTGCAGCAGCGTTCGGATGGAGCGTTCGTTTGCGATGCGCCCCAGCGCGCCGGCTGCTGCGGCGGCCACCTGCAGATCATCCTCGCTCAACAACGCCGCCAGGGCATCGACGGCCTGCACGTCCCGGCGATTGCCGATCGAGTTGATGACGCCGATGCGGTGCAGCCCTTCGAGCGTTGGCAGCGCGTTCCGCAGCGCCTCATCAACCGACGGGTCCGGGATCGCTTCCAGTCCGAACCGCGCATAGTGTGAGAGTTTCTCATCGTCGAGGAGCGACACGAGAACCGGGACGGATTCCTTCGTGCCGATCACGGCCAGCCGCTTGCAGGCGACGGCCTTCTCGTGATCGGCCGCGTCCGATTGGAGGAGCGTTTGCAACGCCACTCGCTCGACATCGTCGCCGCACCCACTCGCGGGAGACGATGCCATCAACGCCAAAAGAACGACAACCACGAGACCGCGCGCTGCAGGGGACATGGTGCTTGTTCCTCTTGGGAGTGTCGGTGTTAGTTCGACGTGGTTGTGGATCAACTCAGCGAAGGGGGCACGGGAATGTGAAACCTCGAACTAGACGTGCCACGGCTCGCGGAGGGCGCGGGATCGCATCCGGTTGGCTTCCTCATCACCGAGGAACTCTTCCTTGACGGGATCGAACTCCAGCGGCCGGCCGAGTTGCCATGCGATGTACGCGGCATGAGCTGCAATGTGCGACTGGGCGACCACGCTCGCATTCGACGCAGTCACGCCGCGCGTTTTCACGCAACGCAGGAATTCGCGGATGTGATTCGTGGGCGTTGTGCCCGGCTCGGTGAACACGCGGTGAAACTCCCGGAGCCGTTCAGGTCCGAGGATCATCTTGCCGCTGTCGCCCGTTTCGATCCAGCCTTCGTCCCCTTCAAAGCGGACGCTGCATGTCCCCATTCCCAGC
>JAHBXU010000889.1 GCA_019636315.1 Planctomycetaceae bacterium
GTCGCAGCGGCTGCCCTCCTGTAAGTCGGAGACGACGACGATCGTCCGCGGTCGAGGCAGTTCATCGCGTGTCGTGGTCGAATCGAGACGTTCCGCGGCATCAATCAGGGCCCGCGCTAAACCGGAAGAACCCCATCCAGGCGACGCGTCGCGCAACGTCTGCCTGGCCGCTGTGACCCGTTCGGCCACCCCCAGTGATGACCACTCGCCAAAGTCGACAAGCAGGCGCGGCTGCACGTCGAACGTCGCCAGGCAGATCCGGTCCAGCGGTTGTGCGGCATCCAGCAGTCGTTCCACTCGCTCCACCGCCTCGTTCCAAAGTCCGTCCCGGCGCATGCTCGCGCTGGTGTCGACCAGAATCACCATGTCCTGCGCGGGCCCCTCTTCCAGCGGTTGTTCGCGCATCACCCTCAGATACGGGCGTGCGAAGGCAAACGCGAGCAGGCAAACCGCTGCCGCACGCAACATCAACAACAGCCAATGCTCGATCCGGCTGCGCCGCGTGACGCGCGGCGGAGAGGGGTCGAGAAACATCAGACTGCTGAAGTCGCGGCGTCCGCGCGGCGTTCGGCGGATCATGTGAAACACGATCGGCAAGCTGACTGCCAGGACGCCCAGCAAATACAGCGGAGTCAAAAAGCTCATGCGGACGCGAGCCTCCCCCGGCACCATCGGACATTCGACGAACGGCGAACGCGAATCCCGATTGTCGGCGATTGCACACAAATGCACAATGTTCTGCGGTCACGCCGCAGGATCCGTCGGAGGCATCCGCGCGATCTCGGCACTGACTTGTCGCCCACCACCGGGACGCGAACACGTCTCAATCGGGAATCGGCAGCGTAGAGGTGCTCTCAGGCGTGGACGGGATCTGCACCACGAGCCACAATGGACTGAGTCACCGCAACACGGCGTAAGACCATCATCTGAGAAACGGAATGGCTGATTCCCCCTACGTCATCGATGTCACAACGGAGTCCTTCGACGAGCAGGTGATTCAACGCTCCGCCAGCGTTCCGGTGATTGTCGACTTCTGGGCGGCCTGGTGTGGGCCGTGTCGGCAGTTGGCGCCCGTCCTGGAATCACTGGCGGAAGAGTACGCCGGGAAGATGGTGCTGGCGAAAGTCGATATCGACGCCAATCAGCCACTCGCCGCCGCGTTCCGCGTGCAGAGCATCCCCCATGTGGTGGCGATTCGTGATCAGCAACTGGTCGATCAGTTTCTCGGAGCGCTGCCGGAGGCGGAGATTCGGCGTTGGTTGGAACAGATCCTTCCCTCCCCCGCTGATGAACTGATCCGGGAGGGTGAGAGTCTGGAAGCGACTGATGCAGGTGGCGCAGAAGCGCGATACCGTGCCGCGCTGGACCTCCAGCCGGATCATCCCGCAGCGACCATTGGACTCGCTCGCGTCCTGCATGCACTGGGCAAGACGGGAGAATCCCAAGAACTTGTGGAAAAATTGGCCGCGCGTGGGTTCCTCGAACCCGAGGCCGAACGGCTGCAGTCTCAACTGGACATTGAAGCTGCCGCCAGTGCGAGCGGAGGACTGGAACACGCGCAACGGGCGGTCGAGCGCGATCCAGACAATCTCTCACTCAAAGTCTCCCTGGCCGACGCGCTGGCCGCGACCGGGAGGTACACCGATGCCTTGGATTTATGTTTGAGCGTCGTTCAACAGGACAAGTCGGGCGTGGGCGTCGTCGCCAAGGAGACGATGCTCAAGATCCTGACTCTGATCGACGGTGATTCCGAGCTGGCGGGAGACTACCGCCGCAAGCTGGCTTCCGCTCTCTACTGAAGGCAAGCGAACATCAACCGCGAAAGCCCGGTTTCCGAGGAACCCCGGGCTTCGCAGGTCTGCAGAGCCATCGTCCGCGACAATTCAAGCCGCGGTCCGTCGCTCAGCGGTAGTAGCCAAAACTGAGTCCGGGCGAGTAGTAGCCGAAGCCGGATTGGCCGTATCCTCCATAGCCATAGCCTTGACCGTACCCATACCCGCCTCCGCCCCAGCCGTTGCCATATCCATATCCGCCCGGGTAATAGCCGCCGTATCCACCCCCGTATCCGTACGACGGTGCATAGTAGCCGCCGTAGCCGCCATACCCATAACCACCATATCCATAGCCGCCCCGATAGCAGCCGCCGGCATCGGCCGAGCTGGTCAGTCCGGCGAACGCAACCGCGGCAGTCATCGCACACACTGTCAAGAACGTCTTCATGGGGGTGTTCCTCAATCGAGATAGGGAAGTAAGAGGGACTCTACTGTGGGGACATTCAACGTCCGCAACGTTCCCAGCGGGTCGGTTGGTTGCCTCATGCGCCAGGCAGCCAGTCAAATCGGCGCTCGGTGCGGCACGTTTCGGCCAATT
>JAHBXU010000089.1 GCA_019636315.1 Planctomycetaceae bacterium
GGCCGGCCGATGCGCGACTACCAGTTCGCCAAGAACGTGCTGCACCGGCATCGGTCAATGGAAGTCGACGTCTGGCTGCAGTCCGGGGCGCCCGGCATCAGTCAGGACGCTCACGAGATTCTCTTTGGTTTTCCGGAGACCCGTGAAGCGTTGTTTGCCTACGACGTCGTGATGGCATTCGACGTGGATTGGTCCCGGGTTCCGCAATCGCAACGCGACTTATTGTCGGAGTGGGTCTCCAACGAAGGCGGCGGACTGATGCTGGTTGCGGGAGACGTTTTTACTCCACAACTGGCGGCGGGCGGACAGGAGTTTGAGACGCTGCAGAAGCTGTCTCCGGTGATGCTGGCGACGGTGCGACCGCAGTTTGATCGCAAAGACCGCTGGAACCAGCCGTTCCCTTTGGAGTTCACAGCGGAGGGGAAATCGGCCGCATTTCTGAGGATCGCCGACGATCCCGACGTGTCGCGGATCGCCTGGGATCAGTTTCCCGGCGTCTTCCGTTCGTATCCGACGGATGGAGTGAAGAGCGGGGCGACGGTCTATGCCCGGTTCGGAGACCCGTTGTCGCGTACGGACTCGGGCGCCCCGGCACTGTTGGCGTCGCAACGATTCGGTCAGGGCGTGACCGTCTTCCTCGGCAGTCCGGAAATCTGGCGGTTGCGATCGCTGGACGAAGCATTTACGGAACGGTTCTGGATCAATGCGGTCCGCATGGCGTCGGAAGGACGATCGAAGCGGGGTTTGCAGCGGGCGATGATTGTGCTGGACGGCCGCGAATACGGCGTGGGTCAAACGGTTCCCATCCGGGTCCGCGCTTTGTCCGCTTCGTTTGAACCACTGGAGACGCCCACGCTCACGATTGAAGTGTTCGATCCGCGGGGCCGGCCGCTGATTCCGGCTCCGGTGCTTCGCCAGGAACCAAATCGACCCGCCGAATTTGTCGGCGATTTCCGCGTGACGACGCCGGGCCGATATCGCGTCCGATTGCCGATCCCGGATTCGTCTGAGTCGGTCAGCGACGAAGTGACCGTGACTTTGCCGAAGTTGGAAATGGAATCGCTGCAGCAGGATGTCGCACAGTTGCAGGCATTGGTGAAGGAAACCGGAGGCGCCTATCTTTCGATCGATGACGCGTCGGAGAAGTTGCCGGCGCTCCTGCCCAACCGGGGTCAGTCCTTCGTGCTGGATCAGCAGGTGATCGAGCTTTGGGACCGCCGCTGGGTGATGTTTCTGCTGGTAGGATTGTTGTCGATGGAGTGGTTGTCGCGAAAACTGATGAAGTTGGCCTGAGGATTGGGGCGCTGCGTCGTTCGGCGGGCGGCTCGAAGAGACGACGTATCGTGAAGTTCGGCAGCAGCCGATTCGTTGCCGGTTATTTGAAGAGGGACTTGATCGCGTGACGCCAGACGCCTCAGACAAAACGCTGCCGGCGGATGTGCGCGACGTTTTGAACGCGCTGCGCGGGCGTATTCGCCGCTACGTCCTGATCGAGGGAATCTCGCTGGTCGTGGTCGTGCTGGCCGGGCTGTTCTGGATCAGCTATCTGACCGACTGGGCGTATTTTCGCGTGAGCCGTCTGGAATTGCCGTCTGGGCTGCGGAGGGCGTTCTTTATCCTGATGCTTTGTGGTCTGGTGGGAGGTGGTCTCACCTGGATCGTCGCGCGTTTGTTGCGGCGGCTGCGCAGCCGCGCGCTGGCGCTGGTCCTGGAGCGGCGGTTTCCGGAATTGGACGACCGGCTGATCACCGCCGTGGAATTTGCCGAGAACCTGGACGACGGACGCGAGCCAACGCCGCTCCGTTCGGCGATGCAGCGGAGGACGATGACGGATGCCGCGCGCGCCGCGAAGGATCTGGATCTGGCGGCGGTGTTCGACCGTCGGCCGTTACGTCGTTCGTTGATTGCGGCCATTTTGTTTGTGGCGTCAATCGCCGGATTGGGGATTGCAGACGCTGCGTCCGTCCAACGCTGGTACTCGGCGTTCGTGCTGGGGCGCGAGAACTATTGGGATCCGTTCCGACGGTCCGCGATGTCCGTCAGCATCGTGTCGCAACCGGGCGACCAGTTGAAGCGGCTCTCGACCGAGGACGTCTTTCGTCATCCGCGCGGGGCGGATCTGGTGGTCCGCGTCGATGTTCCGGACGACAAGCTGGTTCCCGATGTGGTGACGCTGCACTATCGGACGCTCGGAGAGACCGGGGAAAGCCGGGGACGCGTGACCATGACGCAGGTCGGAGATCGCACTTTCCGGCACGTGCTGACGCGTGCGATGGATGACCATCAGTTGCAGGTCGTCGGAGGGGATTTCACCAACCGACTGCCCTTCCGGATTCAAATCGTCGATCCGCCGCGAGTCGATGCGATCCGACTCGAGTGCGAATACCCTGCTTATACCGGGATGAATGCGTTTGCCGATCACCTGGTGCCGGTTCAAGGGACCCAGGTGTCGCTGCCGGTCGGGACGTCCTGTGTCCTGCATGCCGAGTTCAACAAGCCGCTGACCGGCGTCCGCATGCGCTGCCCGCTGTTCGACCTGACGTTCGGCCGAACGGAGGATTTGTCGTCGCAAGCCGCCGTCCATGCAGATGCCGCTTCGACACCGCGCATCAACCGCGTCAACATTCTCTCCGCCGACGCCTCGGAATCGGCCGTCCGATCGCTCAGTCTTCCGCACGCCGACCAATGGCTCTCGAATGACGGTCTGGCGATGGCGATTCCGGTGGTGATCGCCACGGACGCCGCGGAAGCACTCACCGCCTGGAACGGCGCCTCGAATTTGCCGCTGCCCGTTCCACCGGATGTGCCGCTGCAGTTCGAACTGCACGACACGGACGACATCCGCAGCACCGAACCGATCCGCCTGACGATCAACGGCATGGAAGACATGCCGCCGATCGTTGAGACGAGACTCAAGGGGATCGGCCGGTCGATTACGCGGCTGGCACGCATCCCGATCGCCGGCCAGATCATGGATGATTATGGCGTGGCCGCCGCCAGTTTCGGTCATCGCATTGATGGACAATCCGAGTACGCCCGGACGGAGCTTGCGGTGGGGCCGTCGGGGCAGAAGCAATTCGCCCTCGGCGATGCCCGCGTCGGTGCGGTCGAGCGGTTCAATGTGCTGCCGCTGGAATTGAGTCTCGGGCAAAAACTGATTCTCACGGTTTTTGCTCGCGATGCGGACGACGTCTCTGGCCCGCACGAGAGTCACGGGGAAGTCTATTCGTTTACGGTCGTCTCGAACGAAGACCTGCTGGCCATTCTGTATGACAAGGAATTGAACCTGCGGCAGCGGTTTGAACAGATTATCAGCGAAGTTCAGGAGGCGCGGGACGACCTCGTGGCCCAGCACCGGCTCAGCCTTGAAGCCCGCGCGCTTCGGAACAAGTCGCAACCGACCGAGGCGGACGAGGCGCAGCGGGACGACATCAGCGCGTCGTTGTCCGCCGCGGCCGATCGCAGGCTGAATTCCCTGCGAAAGAATCACACCGAGACACGCGCGATTGAGGAACTCTTCGCGGATATCCGGGAGGAGCTGGTTAACAATCGGGTCGACACATCGACCATGCTGGCAAGAATCGATGGAGGGATCCTGACTCCTCTCCACCAGATTAACGAAATTGACTATCCTCAAGCAGATCAATCGATCGCATTGTTCAGGCTGGTTCATTCGCAGAAAGGCGAGCCCTCCGGGGAGATTCATACGGCGATTCGCGACCTGGACGTCATGCTGGAACGCATGGCGGGTGTGCTGAACGAAATGCGCCGCCGCGAAACGTTCAACGAACTTGTCAAGAGGCTGCAATCCATTCGCGACAAGCAGGAAGAGATCCGCAATCTGACCCGGGACGCCAAGTTCCGTTCCCTGTTCGACACCATTCCCGATCCTTGAAAGTCAACAAGCATCGAACTGCTGAGGCGAGTCCGGGCGGTACCTCAATTCCGTCAGTCGAGTTGACGCGCATTTCCATTACACCGAGGCGATCGTTCATGGCTACGAAGCAATGGTTCAGGCAAATCGCCGTCCCGTTCGTCGCCGCGGGATGGTTGAGCGTCACGATGGTGTTTGCCGAGACGGAACCGGCGGCCCGCAGCGCCTCCGATTCCGCCACGTCCGAAGAAGAGCGATTGCACCTGCTCGAGCAGGCGTTGCTGAACGACTACCGCCGATTTGAGGAGAAGTTGCTCGAGCTGGCCGAGTACACGCGCCGCGCAGAGCCCGATCGGGCGCAGCTGCTGCGCGATGCGCGGAGCAAGAGCACGTCTCTTCGGATTGCCGCCCAGATGCAGAAGATCGTCGATTCCCTGACGCCGACCACCTCGGGGGACGTCCTCTACGGCGATGCAGAGTCGCGTCAGGACGAATTGCTTGTCGATCTGGGCGTCCTGCTCAAACACCTCCAAAGTGAGGACGACCGGGACCGCATTGCCCGGGAGATCGCCCGGATTCAGGAGATTCTCAAAGACACGCAGCGCCTCATCGGCCAGGAGAAGGACGTCCGCTCCGATACCGAACGCGGTCGCGAGCCAGGAAAACTGCAGGGGGATCAGCAACGGGTCGCGGACGCCGCGGAGAAGCTGGCGCGTCGCATTGACGAGCAGGACGCCGAACGACGAGCGGAAGCGGCAGAACGCGATGCGGAGCGCGGCTCCGACGATCAGCCGCCGGGCGATTCTCACGACAGTCAACAGGAGTCAAACGACGGCGAACCGTCCGATCAGGGGGACTCGCAGAACGCGGAGTCGAACCAATCTTCCGACGGGACGCAGTCTCAAGAGGGGAATTCCGAGCCGCAGGAACCGTCCGAGGGAGACCAACCCCGCTCGGATGGCCAATCGTCCGAGCAGCAGCCGTCCGACGGACAATCCCCTCAGGGGCAATCGCAGTCCTCACCGTCCGAGTCCCAACCTTCTCAGGGGCAACAGCCCTCCGGCCAACAGCCGCAGCAATCGCAGGGGCAACCGCCATCACAAGGGCAACCTCCACAGTCGGAACAGAAGCCCCAGCAATCTCCGGAACAGACGCCAGGGCGTCAACAGCTTGAAGAGGCCCGCCAACGGATGGAAGAGGCCATCAAACAGCTTGAGCAACAGAACCGCGACAAGGCATCTGGTGAACAGGACGCCGCCATTGCCAAATTGGAAGAAATGAAAGCCAAGCTGGAGGAGATTCTCCGCCAGCTTCGCGAAGAAGAGCAGAAGCTGTTTCTCGCCATGTTGGAGGCCCGCTTTCAACGAATGCTTGAGTTACAGCTCGATATCAACAACGGCACCGTCAAGCTGGATCGTGTTCCCGAGGCCGAGCGGGATGAGAATCGGCACCTGGCCGAGTCGACCAAATTGAGTCGCGATGAGGGAAAGAACGTCGTCGAGGCGGAAAAAGCCCTGATGCTGCTCAAGGAAGAAGGGTCGTCCGTCGCTTTTCCTGAAGCCGTCGAGATGCTCAGAGACAATATGCAGGAGGTCAGTAACCGGCTGGAACGGGGCCTGACCGACGACACAACGCAACTCGTCGAACGACTGATTGTCGACTCGCTCCAGGAGATCATTTTCGCCCTGCAGCGCGAAATGGAGAAGCAGGACCAGCAGTCTCAGGAGGGAGATTCGGAACAAAGCGAGCCTCAGGACCCGGCGCTCGTCGACCAGTTGGCCGAGTTGAAAATGATTCGTTCCCTGCAGACGCAGGTAAACCGGTTGACACAACAATATGGTCAGGCGCTCGAAGGCGAGCAGGCGACCAATCCGGATGACCTTCGATTCCTGCGAAACCTGAGTTCACGACAATTGCGGATTCAAAAGGCGACTTACGATTTGTCCATTGGGAAGAACCGCTGAACCCGCGCCGAGGAGACTGATTTGAATCACAATCTGCTCTCACGGACGATCTGCCCGTCGCTCGGCGTGGCGCGGAGAACCGTCGTCAACAGGGCGGCGCGATCTGCTGCGCGCTCGTGCACTTTGTTTTCGTGGCTCGCATTGGCAGGAATGGGGCTTGCCGCGGCGGTCGTCGCTGGCGGAGAGAATGAATCGCAGAAGCAGGTGGTCTATGCACCACTCTCGGCCGCGGAGGCAAGATCGAAGTCGCTGGCCTGGATTGAGGAACACGCTCCTGAGGATCCGGACCTGCGTCAGGCGGTTGAAGACGTGTGGACCTCCAGCGACATCGACGCGTCGGTCGATGCACGCAGCAGCGCTGTGATGCAGACATTCTACCTCGCGAACCCCGAAGTGCGGGAACTGGTTGATGCGTGCCTGCAGCAGCCGGTCTGGATGTTGCCGCCGTCCTTTGCGGCACTCAAGACCACGGAGTTTGGGCCGTTTCATGAGAACAACGTCCGGGCTTTTTTTGCCCGTTATCTGGCGGTCGCTGGTGCACACGATGCGGCTTTGGCGCAGTTTGAGCTGATCGATCCAGACGAGTTGGTCGACCCGGCCGGCTACCTGTTCTATCGGGCCGTCTGTGAACACGGACTGTTGCTCAAGGAAGAGGGGCTGAGGACCATCGCGCGGCTGCTCGAACAAACCGAAAACCTTCCCGATCGCTACCGGTCCGTCGCATCTCTCATGCAGGCCGATCTGGCGCAGGTCGAACCAAAATCGCTGGGTGAAGTCGCGCGGCAGATGCAGGACGTCCGTCGCCGTCTGTCGCTGGGGCACGGCGGTCCACGCGTTCAGGAAGTCGAGGAGCGAATCATCGCCACACTCGACGAGCTCATCGAAAAACTCGAGTCGCAGCAAGGAGACAGCAGCAGCAGCTCGAGTGCCGGCGGTCAGGGTGCTCCACCGAGCAATCAATCTCAAAGCCCAATGCAGGATTCACAGATTGGCGGGGGCAAAGGACCTGGCGAAGTCGACCCGAAGGATCTTGGCAAGGGAAACAACTGGGGGCAGCTTCCCGACAAGGCACAGACCGACGCGAAAAACCTCATCAACCGCCAGTTCCCTCAACATTACCGACAGGCGGTGGAAGAGTATCTGCAGAAACTCGCCGAGCGTGCGGCTCCCAGGCGTTAAGGACGGCCAACACGGATTCTCTTGTATGCATCATGCACTTGCTTTCGCCGCCGCCGTTTGCCTCGCGGGGATGCCTGTTGACGTCGCGCAATTGGATGGACAGCGGCTGTCGGGAGAGCTTCAATCCTTGACGAAGTCAGGTCTCGTCGTTGCCGTGGCGGGGGAATCGCGCACGATTCCGCTGAGCGAGTTGCAGGAAGTGCAGGCGAACGCCGCGTCGTCGCCCGATGCGCGGTCGGGCACGTTGCGGTCCGAGATCAGCGTCACGCTACGCGACGGATCCGTGTTGTTGCCGCAGCAGTTCTCTGCGTCGACGCGGGAAGCAACGCTGGTGCATCCCAAACTGGGCGAACTCAAAGTGCCGAAAGCCGCCATCGCCCATGTGCGTTTGGCGCGAACCGATCAGGGACTGTCGGCCGCGTGGGATGCGTTGCTGGAACGCAGCCAGCGCAACGACCTCGTTGTTGTCCGCAAGGGAGAGGCCCTTGATCACGTGGAAGGCGTCGTGGGAGCGATCACCGCCGAGTCGCTGAGCCTCCTGTTGGAAGGTCGCCCGCTGCCCATTCCTCGGAACCGTGTTTTCGGTGTGATCTATGCCTCCGCAGACGTTGCGACCAAACCGGTCTGCCGATTCGACCTGATCGACGGACAACAACTTGCGGCATCGGCGGCAAGATACGAAGGTGACGCTTTTGTGATTGATCTCGTCGCGGGTGGATCGATGACCGTGGCAGCCAGTGACGTGCGGCGGATCGACTTCAGTCTGGGCAAAATCCGTCTGCTGGCGGACCTGGAGCCGACATCCGTCGAGTATCCCTCCGGGTTGCCGACCGAGTTGGCGGATGTCTGGAAATTTCGCCGTGGCCGCAATTCGCGAGGCGAACCGCTGCTCCTGGGAGGAGAAACACGTGCCGACGGACTGTGGATTCATTCGGGCACCACGCTCCGCTATCGTCTGGGGCGCGAATTTCGCCGCCTTCAGGGTCAGATGGGCATCGATGAGGACATCGGCGATTGTGCGCCGACTGTTGGTGTTGTCGTGCGGGGGGATGGCCGCGTCCTGCTGGAGCAATCCGTCAGTCGCGGAGACTCCGTGCAGTCGATCGATCTCGACGTGGCAGGCGTGCGCGAACTGGAGATTGTCGTCACATCGAATGATCCAGATGGCATCTGCGAGCATCTCGACCTGGTGGAGGCGCGCCTGATCAAATGATTCTTGACTCGCGACAGATGGCGCAACACTTTCTCGCAGTTTGTTGTCTGGCGACCGTGGGTTGCTTCGCCGGACGAACGTGTGCGGCTGCCGATCCATCGGTTTTGGCCGCCGAGGAGGCTCGCGTCGAGGTTATTGAGCGTATTTCGGCGCCGACAGTGGCGATTTTCGACCCGGAAGGCTCCGGTGGAGGCTCGGGAGTCATCATTCGGCCGGACGGACTGGTCGTCACGAACTTTCACGTGGTGGGCGGATTGGGTCCGTTCATGAAGTGCGGCCTGAACGACGGGAACGTCTACGACGCCGTCATTATGGGCATCGACACCACGGGCGACGTCGCCCTGATTCAACTCCTCGGTCGCGATGATTTCCCGACCGCGCAAATTGGCGACAGCGATTCGGTCCGCGTCGGCGACTGGGTCTATGTCGTGGGCAATCCGTTCCTGTTGGCGACGGATTTCACTCCGACGGTGACGTACGGCATCGTCAGCGGCGTCCATCGCTATCAATATCCCTCGGGAACGATTCTTGAATACACGGACTGCATTCAGGTCGATGCGTCGATCAATCCCGGCAACTCGGGGGGGCCACTGTTCGATGCGAACGGCCGACTCGTGGGCATCAATGGCCGGGCGTCGTTTGAAAAGCGGGGCCGCGTCAACATCGGTGCCGGGTACGCCATCTCCATCAACCAGGTGATGAATTTTCTCGATCATCTCCGGAGCGGGCGGATTGTGGACCATGCGACGCTCGGTGCAACCGTCGAGAGTCGCCCGGACGGCTCCGTCGTGGTGAACGGCATTCTGGAGCAGTCCGAGGCGTACCGTCGCGGCCTGCGGGTCGGCGATGAAGTTGTCTCGTTCGCGGGACGGTCGATTCGGAGCGTCAACCAGTTTAAGAACATTCTGGGGATCTACCCCGAGGGATGGCGGCGGCCGCTGGTCTATCGTCGCGAGGGAGAAAAGCAGGAGATCATGGTGCGGCTGCGCGCGTTGCACAGCCGCGCGGAACTCCTTCCGACGAAGGACGCCATGCGTCCTCAACCGCGTCCGGGCGGCCGCCCTCCGCAGCCACCGCACGATCCCGATGCTCCCCACGACAGACCTTCTGAGGAAGAGCCGCATCCGCCGTCGCCGCTGCCTGAAGGGCATCCGCTGATGAGTCTGCTCAATCAGCCGCAGCCGCCCGCCGCACACGCCCACCTCTTTGAGGAACGTGAAGGCTTCGCCAATTACTATTTCAATCAACATCTTCGTCAGCAGGTGTTCGACGGGATTGCCCGACTGGGGGAATTTCCGGCCGGCCCCTGGAGATTGACCGGTGCAGCACCGGGCGATGTCGCGTTCGATCTCAAGTTGAATGATCAGGCGATGGCGCTCACGCATGCCGGACGGCCGTATTTTCAAAGCCTGGATGATCCGTTGACGACGGATCCGCCCGGGACGGGAGGATTGCTGGCGGCGCTGTTTCACTTGCGGCAGATGTTGATCGCTCC
>JAHBXU010000890.1 GCA_019636315.1 Planctomycetaceae bacterium
GGATTCAACCGGCAAATCCTCTCAAGATGACTCTGAAGTCACTATCAGGGAATTCCCGAGGCGAGGCACGTTTCGTGTGGGGCGGATGAGGTCCGCACCCGGTCTCATGCCGTGCGAGGCACTCCGCCGCCCTCTGTCAATGCAAACGACAGGTTCACCTCTTCCAGAGTGCTCTGGACGTGGCGGGCATGATAGACTCTCCCGCGGAGTCGACGTTTCATGACATCGCACGTCATCTGCGAAGGGACCACATGCAGGAAATCGGCATCGGGATCATCGGCAGCGGGTTCATGGGATTGACCTACTCCGAGGCGATCACTTCGCAGGTGAACGGAGCGAAGCTTGTCGGTGTGACCGGAGGTCGCCGCGCGACTCAACTCGCTGCGGAGTACGGTGTCGTCGCCGAGGAATCCATTGAAGCGCTGGTCGATCGCCCGGACGTCGATGCCGTCGTGGTCGCGACTCCCGACCAGCATCGAGTCGCGATCACCGAGGTTGCCGCCGCCGCCGGCAAGCATGTGCTGGTGGAAAAACCAATGGCGCCTACAGTTGCTGAGTGCGACCGAATGATCGCTGTCTGCAATGCGGCGGACGTCAATCTGGGCGTCGTTCAAACCGAGCGATTTCGGCGACTGACGCGGCGCGCCAAGGAAATGGTCGATCAGGGCGCGATCGGTCCCATTCGCATGATGCGGACGGTTTCGGCGTTTCCGATCAATCTCACGCGTGAACTGTTCCAGGACCGCCGATGGATGGAGGACCCGGCGAGCGGCGGGCTGTTCATGGGGATGGCGTCACACAATACGGACTTCCTCCGCTGGATCAGTGGTTTGAACGCGATCAGGGTGTTCGCTCAGGTCGCCACATTCAGCGACATCGCCGCCCCCGCTCAGAGCGTCATGGCGCAGATTGTCTTCGAGAGCGGCGTGATGGCCCACATGTGGATTTCGTCCGAACTTCCGGGGCCGAGTTTGCCGAGCAGTGAGGTTCGCTTTCAGATCATCGGCGCCGATGGCATGCTCGACTTCGAGAATTTCGAGTTCCTCGACCTGGGGCGGGGTGAGTCCTGGGAGCGAGTCTTTACGCCCGAGAAGTTCGATTATTTGAAAGAACCGAAGTCGCCCATCCGACTGGAGCCGCACGCCCGCGTTCTGCAGAGCTTTGTTGACAGCATTCTTGAACAACGCCCGCCGGCCGTGGGTGGTGCGGAAGGCCGCGCGGCGGTGGAGATCTGTGAAGCCTGTCTGATCTCCGCCCGCACAGGACAGGCTGTCGACTTGCCGCTGCAATCGTGATTCAATCGCTCAGGGAAGCCGCTGATGCGGTGCGAACGGAATTCGGACGTTGTGCGATGTTTGAAGCAGCGGTTTGAGACGGGACGTTAAAAGGGACATGATGAGCGATTCTGCGAGTGCGATCGAGTCGAGCCAGAATGTCACGCCGCCCACCACCTGTTCGCTTCCCCTGCACCTTCAGAATCGCAACTTATTGCTCTTCGCCGGTTGCACGGGACTGCAGTACTTTGCGGCGCCGGTGCTATACGTCGGGGTGACCCAGGCTTCGCTGTGTGATCGGCTCGGAGCAGACGCCCGCACGTCGAATTTGCCGGCGACCATGTACTTCGCTATGACGGCCATGCCCGCCTTGATCGCCTGGGCCCGGCCTGCCGCGGCGTCGCTGAAACCCAACCTGATCATCTGTTATTCCGTGACCGCCACCATGCTGGCGGTGATGGCGTGGGCGATGGTCGCGCAAGTATCAAATGAGGTCCGACTGGCGCTCGTCATCCTTCAGGGGGCGGTCGCCGGAAGCGCCATGCCGGCCGCGATTGCCTTTCTCTGGGAGGCGATCGGCCGAGGGTTTGAAGAATCCCGCCGCGGGCTGGCGTTGAGCCTTGCCTTCGGTGCCGGACCGCTGCTGGCCGTCGCCGGATCGTTCGGCTCGCAGGTGCTCCTCAGCGGAGAACTCCTGGGACGAAAGATTGAATGGCTGCAATATCCCTGGAACTTCGCCGTGCTGTTTGCAGCGGGAGTCCCGTGCCTGCTTTTGGGCGCCTTTCTGGGCAGCCGCTTTGTGATTCCTCTCCCGCTGCAGGACGCCGTCCGTGAGCCGTTCTCCAAAGTGGCCGATCTCTGCGGGGGCATGCTGTTGGGGTTGTTGGCCCTGGGCTTCTATCTCCAGGACATGCGGCTGGCCGGACACGCACTGCTGGTTGTGGCCGGTATCCTGTTCGTGCGTCACTTCTGGGACATCCTCTCACAAAGGCAATTGCTGCTCGCCACGATCGTCACCGTGCTGCTGTACAGCGGCAACACGATTCCCTCGAACATGAACCTGTATACGTCGGAGGTGCTGGGCGATCTGCCT
>JAHBXU010000891.1 GCA_019636315.1 Planctomycetaceae bacterium
CCGCAAGGGATCGATGCTGACCTGGACGACGTGCAGACGAAAGTACAAGTCCTGTCGAAAGGCTGCGGCTTTGACGGCGTCTTCGAGATGCCGGTTCGTCGCCGCAACGACGCGCACGTCGACCTTGATGGGTCGCGACCCGCCGACTCGCTCGAACGGATGCCCTTCCAGGACACGGAGGAATTTCGCCTGAATGGCGAGGCTCATCTCCCCGACTTCGTCCAGGAAGAGCGTCCCCTGATTGGCCTGTTCGAACTTGCCGACCTTCTTGTCCGTCGCCCCGGTGAAGGCGCCCTTCTCGTGACCAAACAGTTCGCTCTCCAGCAGGCTTTCCGTCAGAGCCGCGCAGTTCATACACACCAATGGCCGATCTCTGCGTTCACTGCTGCGGTGAATCAACCGCGCGACCAGTTCCTTGCCGACGCCGCTTTCGCCGCGAATGAGCACGGTCGCCCCCGTCGGACCGATTCGCATGGACTGCTCGCGCAATCGCTTGAGCGACAAGCTGTCGCCGACCAGTTGATGTTCCTGCTCCAACTGTTCGCGGAGCGAATGATTGACGCGCTCCGCGCGGTTGAGGCTTCGTTGAAGCAACGCCCGTTCCTCAAGGGAGGCCATGACCGTCGCGCAATGATCGGCGACCGCGAGTGTGAGATGCAAAGCGTCTTCGTCGAGACGTGCTTCCACGCGTGTCGTATATAAGTGAATCAGTCCGACCGTCCGACCGTTCTTTCGGATCGGCGCACAGATCACGCTGCGGACCTCCATTTCATCGAGGCTTTTCGAGTTGCGGCGGGCAAGCGGTTGGTCCGACCGCCAATCCTCCGCCAGAATGGCTTCCTTTTGGGCCAATGTTTCGCGCGTCAATGTCCGCGAGACCTGCTCGTACTCGAGGTCAACCCGCTTGCGAAAGGCCACGCGCTCGAATGACAGTGAGGGATCACCCGTCCTCCCCCTGGGGAGCATCAGGACGGCCCCGATATCGGCATCGATCGCTTCGAACAGTCCGTTCAGGGCCGTTTCCCCCAGCTCGTGCACGTTCTTGCAGGCTGCCGAACGGATCGCCATCTCGTACAAGTAACGAATCCCGCGGGCCAGATCCTTGCCTCGCTGTTCGGACAGCGTGCTCAGCGAGTACCGGCTCTCCTTGGCTCGGTGCAGAATGTTCGAGTCGCTCTCGAGCGCCGGAACGTCCTGAGTCTCCGAGTCCGCGCGGCTCGCCCGAGTGGCCATCGCCGTTTCGATATCCGACCGCTGCGGCGACTTCGCCATCTCCGTCGTGAATCGAAATGACACGCCGCCAATGCGGATGATCTGCCGATCCTTCAGCGGAAAATCACGCACGACGCGGACGTCATCGACAAACGTCCCATTGCGACTGTTGAGGTCGCGGAGCGTCCAGGCGGCGCCGTCCAGAAAGACCTCGCAATGCTGACGGCTGCAGGAATCGTCGTCGATGACCACATCGTTTAACGGCAGTCGCCCAATCGTCGTGACATGCCCCGGGACGAGTTCGTAGATCGCTCCCGCAGGACCATCGGCGTCCCATACCAGCAGACGAGCGAACGCAAGCGAGTTTTGAGTGGTCGACTTGGACACGTAAGCAGTGATTGACAAAGGAGGAGTTTCTCCTGTCCCTCGAGACGGGGACGTGTTTGAACCGCCTGACGACAGGAGAGTCCGGCCGACGGCCCGTGTGACTTGACGACAGGACGGCGATCTCCGGGAAACGATCGTGAACTTAGTGTTGAGAACGCCCGACGGGTCCGGGTGCGTTCAGGAACCCGTTGCTCCATGCCGCCGGATGCCCGACACTCGATTCCCACCACTTCCGGACCGTCACTTGTCGGTGCCGGCGGGGCGCACTCTTCATTCGTCGGATGAATTGACCGACGCTCGTGCTTGAATCCTCAGGAACCTGGCGACATCATTGGAGATCCCGCCGAAACTGTTCCGGCGCGCACCTGCATCGCCGGAGACTCACCCGCTGAATCTTACCTCAGACGGCAAGTGGCGTCTTCGCCAAGTCGCTGAATCATCCGTAAATAGGGAATGAGATGACGTTATCTCATCTGTGGACGCTCCTCGGACACCTTCTCCGGCCACGACTCAATGAGCGCGCGCGCATCTCGTTGAGTATCGGAATCTGCCTCACGTTGCTGAACCCGGCAGACCGGGCTTCGGGCGATGAATGGACCCGATTTCGCGGGCCGGACGGAACAGGAATCTCCGATCTTCAGGGAGTCCCGTTGGAGTGGACGGAAAGCGACTACGAATGGGTCGTCGAACTGCCCGGAAAGGGGCACTCATCGCCAGTGATCTGGGGCGACAGTCTGTTTGTCGCCAGCGGCGATGATGGCGGGAA
>JAHBXU010000892.1 GCA_019636315.1 Planctomycetaceae bacterium
CGGTTGGATGGTGGACTCGACCGCCTTCCACTTCCGGAAGCGGCGATGCCCCCCCCGGCCGTCGTTGCTGCGGAGCAGATTCCCGCCGCCCGCGTCGCCATCAACGACGTCCCCATGACGGCCGTCGCGGAAATTGAGCCCAATGACACGCCAGTGGAAGCAACACCTCTGTCGGTCCCCGCCACCGTCACGGGCGTCCTGAATCGAGAATCTGGAGTCGAGCAATCCAACAGCGAATCCGGTTCATCAGATACCGCATCGCCCGACTTCGACCTGTACCGATTCAGTGCGAGGGCCGGGCAGGAGTGGGTCATCGAAGTCGATGCCGCCCGGTCGGGGTCGCCTGTCGATTCGTTTGTCGAAGTGCTCACTGCGGACGGCGACCGCATCGAGCGCGTGCTGCTGCAGGCGATGCGAGATTCGTATTTCACCTTCCGCGGCAAGAGCGCCGATCAAACGGGAGATTTTCGCATCTTCAACTGGGAGGAAATGACGCTCAACGATTATCTCTACGCGGGCGGCGAGGTGGTCAAGTTATGGATGTACCCGCGTGGTCCCGATTCGGGCTATAACGTGTACCCGGGCGAAGGAGTGCGCTGGGGTTATTTCGATACGACGCCGCTGTCGCATGCCCTGGGCGAGCCGTGCTTCATCGTCGAGCCTCATGCTCCCGGGACCGCTCTGATACCGAACGGTCTACCGGTATTCACACTCTATTTTGAGAACGACGACGAGAGCCGCCGGTCGCTCGGCAAGGACTCGCGTCTGTTCTTCACCGCGCCGCACGACGGAGAGTTCCTCGTCAAAATTAAAGACGTGCGCGGTGCACAAGGACCCGATTTCAAATATACACTGACAATTCGGCCGCGGAATCCGGACTTTCGTGTCACGCTTCTCGATCAGAACCTGGCAGTCGCACCGGGAAGCGGGAAGGAGTTCCGCGTCAAGGCGGAGCGCCGCGATGGTTACGAAGGGCCAATCCGAGTGGACATCACCAACCTTCCGGAAGGCTTCACGAGCACGTCCCCGCTGATCATCGAAGCGGGTCAGCTGGAATCGATGGGCGTCCTCATGGCGGCTCCCGACGCGCCGGCCCCGGGCGGGGAGGGGGAGCAGGCCGAAGCGTCGATGCTCACGGCGTTCGCGGAGATCGACGGCCGCGAAGTGACGCACTCGGTGGGATCGTTCGGCAAGATTCAGCTCGCGGAGGGGCAACAACTGCGGGCGAAGATTCTTCCGGCGGAAGGCGGCGTGCAGCCGCTCTCGGAATCCGCGGACGCTCCGATGGAAGTCGTAATCGCGCCTGGCGAAACGATCATGTTGAAAGTGGCCGTCGAGCGCAACGGCGTGGAGGGCGAGATCTCCTTTGGCAAGGAGACGTCCGGCCGCAACCTGCCGCACGGCCTCTACGTGGATAACATCGGCCTCAATGGCCTGCTATTGCTGAGCGATCAGAGCGAGCGGGAGTTCTTCATCACGGCCGATCACTGGGTCCCCGAACAGACCCGCCTGTTCCATCTCACCACGAGCGCAGGAGGTGGTCAAGCAACGCCGCCGGTGATCCTGCACATTCGACACCCCGACGTGGGCACCCGCCAGGCGGCCCGGTGAAACCGAAACGGCCGCTCATGACGCCGCGGTGGTTCAAATGAAACATCCCCTCGACGACAATGGCGGGTGCAGGAGCGGATTCCGGTACGGGCGTGTCGCCGCATGGACCGCGGGGGGAAGGGGGGAGCACGCAAGATTTCAGAAGGCCGCTCATCCGTGCACGATCATCACGCCATCCGATCCCAGGCCGACGGCTTTGCCGTCGGTCGATGGGGCACCGGCAGTCGTATCTCGCCAGTTGGGCATTGCGTGCGTCCCCGTCGGCGTTCGACGGCAAAGCCATCGGCTTGCGAGTGGACGCCGCGGCAGTCCGGCATGCCGGATTTTTCGCGGGGACTTCCTCTCCCAACCCCGGCTGTCGCTCAACGTCGCAACGGCAATCCAATCGGACGGCACCCGCAATGGCCAGCCTGAGAGACCAGCGGTCGTCTGATCGACGGCCGGAGGGCAGAGAGAAGCCTATTCCGCCTCGTCTGCTCCCCTACCAGGGGGATTCCAAAGGGGCGTGATCGACCAGCGCCGAGTAGGGCGATTCGCCACGATCCGCATCACGGGTGGCGATGGCGCACGTTTCTTCGGTTTCCCATAAAGCGACACGAATGGCGTCGACCCCATACGGATGCAGGAGCTCCGGGCACACCGTCTCGAGAAGATACCGGGCCATGTTCTCGGCGGTGGGATTGTCCGACAGGAGAAAGTATTTGGTCGGCACCACGGAGCGAATCGCGGCAATCCCGTTCTCGTCATCC
>JAHBXU010000893.1 GCA_019636315.1 Planctomycetaceae bacterium
GAATTCGATCGACGGCCAAGTCCCAGTGTCCTCGGGTGATCCGGACTTGCAGCCCCCCCGCGATCTCTGACCCTGCGGGTGCCGGCCTCGGGGCCAGGCCGCGCGGCGATTGGATCCGCTCCTGCTTTTAGTGCCAACCCGAGCCGTTCGGAGTGCAGTTGCAACGTCCGTGCCGGCCGACAATTCCGTAGACGCCATTCGCCCTAACTGCCAGTCGACGGAAGGTGGCCCGGGGATCTACAATGGCGTCACAGTGTGCGAGCGATGGAAACGCAAGCGCAGCGATCGATACGCGGCGTGCGCCGGCTCGCCCAGAGGAGGGATGCGTGCCAAAGATTCTTGTTGTCGACGACTCCGCCGCAGATCGGACGCTGGTCAGCGGACTATTGGAGCGTCAGCCCGAATGGTTGATCCGTCAATGCGTCAACGGTCGAGAGGCGCTGGATACACTCCGTGCTCCTTTGCCCGATCTGGTGGTGACCGACCTGCAGATGCCGGAAATGGACGGACTGGAACTGGTCCGGTCGCTGAAGGAAGACTGGCCGTTTATTCCGGTCATTCTGCTGACGGCGCGGGGGAGCGAAGACATCGCCGCGCAGGCGCTGCGCGCCGGGGCAGCCAGTTACGTCCCGAAGCACCGCCTGGGGCGAGATCTGGTGGAGACGATCCGCCGCGTTCTCACGGCCGTTGCCGCCGATGAATCCGCGCATCGGCTGCATCACTATCTCGATTCGAGCCATCAAACGCTCCGATTGCGTAACGATCCTTCACAGATCGGGTTGCTCACGTTGCACGTTCAACAGCAACTGCGGTGCCTGCCGCTGGGAGACGAGACGGAGCGGTTGCGTGTCAGCCTCGCATTTGAAGAAGCCCTCAAAAATGCCTGCCTGCATGGCAATCTCGAACTGAACGCGCCGGCGTCATTGGATCGTCCGGCACTCCTGCAGGCGATTCAGTCCCGCGCGGCTGAGTCGCCCTTTGCCGAGCGGATGATTCATGTCGATTTGATGGTGGATCGTGCTGCAGCGACTTTTGTCGTCCGGGATGATGGCCGAGGGTTCGACCATCGATTCCTTCTACAGTCGGCCGTGCTGGACGATCAGGAGCAGGCCTCCTGTCGCGGCTTGGCGCTAATGCGCACCATCTTTGACGAGGTGCGCTACAATGAATCCGGCAACAAAGTCACGCTGGTGAAGCGCGGCATCAGTCCCGAGACGGTCGCCGATGACGAGGAATGAACAACGCTGATGCGTCAGCGGAAGCGGCCTATCTGGTCGCGCGTCACGTTGCCGCCCGAGCGGAGGACCTGGCTGTTCAGTTCGACGACCCAGTCGGGGACGCCGACCGACCGCATTTGCTGCAATGCGGCGTCGATGTCATATGCGGCGCGCCGTAACGACACGACGCCGTCTTCGATGACCGCATAAGCCGCACGCGGGTCGCCGTCCCGAGGCTGTCCGACGCTGCCGGGGTTCACGAGTTGCTTGCCGCCGACATCCAGACACAGTGGGACATGGGTATGTCCCACGCAGACAATGTCGGCGTCTACGCCCTGGAGTCGTTCAGACCATGCCGCGACATCGTCCAGGAGGTATTCATCCATCGGATCGCGCGGCGTCGCATGCACCATATAGAACCGCTGCCCGCCGACTTCAACCGACTGAGTAATGGGTAGCTGCGCCAGATACTTGAGCCGCCGTCCGTCAATGAGATCCCAATGCAGAGGACGTGTTGCAGCAGCCAATCGGCGGAAGCCTTCACCGCCGCGAGCTGGAACCCGCTGGGCGACGGCGTGATCGTGGTTCCCACGGACGCCCGCGGTGACGTGTTGGCGTGCCCAATTGATACAGGGGACGGGATCGGTGCCATAATCGACCAGATCTCCCACAAAGAGGCAGGCATCAAACCCCTGCTCTGCCTCTTCAATGGAGGACAAGGCCGTCCAGTTGGAATGCACATCAGCAATGACCAGAATTTTCATCGGGTGGTTCCGAGATCCGGCATTGAGCATGTGGATTGGCAGGCGACTAAGACGCTTCCGACGGCACGCCGACCCATCCCAACGCGGGGAACAGCTTGACGACCGTTGATCAGAGTCGGTCTAATAGGGTCAGTTGTCAAGCGGGGGGGCGGTTCCGCCCTGGATGTGTTTCGCTCCGCAGAAACAACGTACGCGAATGGCAGGAGGGATTCCGCGTCGCGAAGACCCTGGCAGGGGAGCGTCCTCCCGACGTTTGGCTGCCGTCCCGGGGCCCGTCATCGTGTGCCTCATGACCCGTCGCTCTTCCGGGTTCCTGTCGATTCGTCCGACCTTTCAACACAACTCGGCTCATTGCAGCAGGGCCCTATGCCTGACGAT
>JAHBXU010000894.1 GCA_019636315.1 Planctomycetaceae bacterium
ACGAATCAAGGGGCATCTGCTGGAAACCGGCGGCAGGGCCTTTGTTCTGTTCACGAGTTATCACATGCTCCGCGCGTGCGCGTCTCGGCTGACGAGCTGGTGTGCATCGCAGAACCTGCTGCTGCTTTGTCAGGGAGAAGGAGCCCAGCGCTCGGCCCTGCTCGAACGATTTAAACGCGAGGACCGGGCCGTCCTGTTTGGGACGGAAAGCTTCTGGCAGGGAGTCGATGTGCCGGGAGACGCGCTGCAGAACGTGATCATCACGAAGCTCCCCTTCAGCGTGCCCGACCATCCGCTATTGGAAGCCCGAGTCGAGAGGATCAAGGAGCTCGGAGGAAATCCGTTCCTGGAGTACCAGGTTCCCGAAGCGGTCATCAAGCTGAGGCAAGGCTTCGGACGCCTGATTCGTACGCGTCAGGACACTGGTCAGGTGGTGATTCTTGATCCGCGAATTCGCACGAAACCCTACGGCCGCATTTTTCTCGCCAGCTTGCCGGAGTGCACGATCCTTCATGATGACGGCACGCGAACACATTGAGTGTCCCGTCATTCGTCATCGGATTACTCTTCCTTCGGCGGCCGCTGCATCAGGGATTGCGTCGCTTCGAGCGGCGACTTGCCCTCGAACAACACCGCGTGGATTTCACTGGTAATGGGCATGTCAATGCCCTTTCGCCCGGCCAGTTCGTAGACGCTGCGCGTCGTGTTGATCCCTTCGGCGACGGCTTCGGTCACGGCGAGAATCTGCTCCAGCGACTCCCCTGCTCCGAGCCGCTCGCCCACCATGCGGTTGCGGCCGTACGGACTGATGCAGGTCGTGATCAAATCGCCGATGCCGGCCAACCCATAGAATGTGCTGCTTTCAGCCCCCAGGGAGACGCCGAAACGTGTGATCTCGACAATGCCGCGCGTCATCAACGCCGACTTCGCATTGTCGCCGAACCCGAGTCCATCGCAGATGCCGGCGGCGATCCCGATCACGTTCTTCAGCGCGCCCGCGAGTTCCACACCGATGAGATCAGGATTCGTGTAGACCCGGAATCGATCGCCGGTAAACATGGCCTGCACGCGGCGGGCGAGGGCGACGTCGCCGGACGCCGCCACCACCGTGGCCGGCAAGCGACGGGCGATCTCTTCCGCATGGCTGGGTCCGCTCAGCGCGACCACGGCGCGGCTGCCCAACACGTCCTCAATGATCTGGCTGGGCCGTAGAAACGTCTCGTTCTCCATTCCCTTGACGACGCTGATGACCGGCCGGTTCTGATTCAATGACGGTCGCAATGCCGTCAACGACTCGCGCAGATACTCGGTCGGAATGGCAACAACCAGCAGATCGGCGCCGGCGATCGCTTCGTCGATGTCGGCCGTGATCTGAACCGCTTCGGGAATCGGCACGCCGGGCAACAACCGCTCGTTGACGCGGGTCTGGGCCATTTCGTCGGCGTGGTCCGGGTTCCGCGCCCACAGGGAGACTTCCTGACCGGCGTTCTCCGACAGCAGAATTGAACAGGCGGTCGCCATCGCACCGCTGCCCAGAATGGCGCTCTTCGTAGACATTTCCTCGATCCTTCTTGCCGCCCGGGCGAGATCACCGACCGGCCCGCACTGTTCAACCTGGCCACCGCTCCTGGCCAATCAGCATGAGTGATGCCACATTCGGAAACGCTCGCAGCGGGCGGCCTCACAGCGTCCGCCCAAACGACCGCGCCACGCCGCGCAATCGATTCAATCGCCACGGGCGTTCTGAGATGGACTCTCGTTTCCAGGCAAACGAGTTGCCAGTTCCTGATGAGAATGTAGGTTTACGCGCCTATTTCTACTCCGGGAGTAATCTAATGCAACTCACTGCCGAGCAACAGACAGGCTTCCTGAATCGCCGCACGTCGCAAGCCGGCGGTCCGCCTGGGGTCGAACGCCGCCAGTTCTCGTCGACGCATGAATCCGCTCGTCCGGAAGTCAACGAACTGGCCGTCGCCGTCGATCAGTACAAACTGCGTCACCGCCGCCGATTCATCACGTTCGATGAACTCTATGACGTGATGACGTCGCTCGGCTATCATCGCTGAGTCGAGCCGCAGGCGATGATCTGGCGGCTGAGGAACCTTGGGAACCATGCTGCCGACGAACTCCTGGGCGCTAAAGGAATGGGCCGCCGTTTGTCAGGCACTGGCGACGGGACGGCAATCGATTCTGTTGCGCGCGGGCGGCATCGCCGATGGCGGCGACGGATTTCCTGTTCCGCATGACGAATTCTGGCTGCTCGCCACGCGGTTCCATCAATCTCCCGACGAGTTGACGGCAGACGCCCCGTCCCTCGGAAGCGATTGGGCGGCCGCTCCCTCTGTGGGGATGATCGT
>JAHBXU010000895.1 GCA_019636315.1 Planctomycetaceae bacterium
CGTCGACGCCAGCACGATGACCTTGACTGTACGGAAAGCCTCACGAGCGGGGAAGCCGCCAGCAACCAGTCCCGAATCTGATTGGCAACACTCGCGGTCCCATCGGCTTCATCCCATACCATCGGAAGGGCGACGCGGCGACCGGTCACCGGACGCCTGATGGATGCGCACAAAAAAAGCCGTCTCCAGGGGGGCGGGAGACGGCTTTCAGAGGCAGTGGCCCGATTGCTCGAACTCAGAAGCTGCCCCAGGTGAAGGGGAGTTCGCCCGTCAGGATGCCCAGCGGAACGGTCGAACCGAAGCCGTCGCTGATGGAGAATCCTGCCGTTGTGGATCCCGCGGAAGCCCGGAACGTGCTGCTGCCAACGCCCGGATAGAGGAACGTCCCCATGTCCGGCGAGACGAGCGGATCGTTGAACGGAGCGGTTCGCGATGCAAGCCGCTGGGCATTCCGCAGGCGGGCGCCGCCGACATCGAACGGACCGGCCGGCGTCTGAGCCGTGTCGCGCGACTTGAAGACCGCGTCGGCATTGTCGTAGAAGGCTCCGAACCGTGTGACGTCAGCCGCGTCGCCCGTGTTGCCAGTGAAGGTCACGTCGAACCGGGCCAGCGGATCAGACTGGTAACCCGCCGCATTGAACGCCATCGCATCCCAGGTCGTGCCGGTGCTCGGATCAACGGTCGAAGTAAAGGACTCGAACAGCACGTCGACGCCGAAGTTGCCTGAGAACGAGTTGCTGGTGATCGTGCCGAGCACACCGCCGCGTCCGGTCAGCCCGCCGACTCCGTTGCTGACGAATCCCCCCGTGTCGGTGGCGCTGGTCGTCGCACCGCTCGTGCCGACATAGATCAACAATCCGGAACCGGGCAGCGTGCTGGAGTTGCCGTTGTTGCTCACCGTGGCTCCCGTCATGGTGAACTCGAGGATCGGGTTGTTGAGCACATTCCCACCCGCGGTGAGATCGGCCGGGCCATTGGAATCAAGGGCCTGATCGAGATCCGCCGTGTTCACAATGTAGACGGCTTCCCGCATGTTCAGATCGAACGTCGTTGTTCCACCGATCGTGATGTTGGTGCGATGGAACGTGTCGCCGTCGCCACGATTCAGAATCTCGATGCCGCGGCCGTTGTTCAAGCTGATGTTCGAGTTCGTGATCTCGATATCCGTCCGTTGGCGTCCGGTGGTGCCGGAGTTGTTGCCGCTGGTGAGGATCTCGATGCCGTCGCCGCTGTTGCCGGTGATCGTGTTGTTGTCCGCGGAAACCACCAGGAAGGTCGTATTCGCTCCGACGAGTTCGCCGCGAGCGGAGAGTTCCATCCCGTTGCCGAAGTTGCCCGTGATCGTGTTGTTGTTGATGATGGCCGACTGCAGCAGAGCCGGCGTGTTGATATCGATACCGTTATTGTCGTTGTCGATATTCGCGGTGCCGTTGCTGGAGATCGTATTGTTCAGGATCGAGACGAAGCCTGCGGTTCCGGCCAGGGCGGTCTGATCGTTACCGCCGATCTGGATGCCGTCCCGGGCATTGGTCGAGATGGTGTTGCCCCGGCTGCGGCCGATGCCATCCACCCCGTCCAGACCGATGTTCAGGTCGTCGAACGTCCCGTGCACCGCCAGCAGGTTGACGCCGTAGGCCGAGTTGCCGGTGATGGTGTTGCCGATCCAATCGCCGGCGACAGCGGACTGGTCGGTCGGGTGGTTCTTGCGATCCTCGGCCAGAATACCGCTGCCAAGGTTGCTGGTAATCTGGTTAAAGGCGATGTCGGCGAGGATCTGAGCATCCGCTTCGGCCAGCATGTAGATGCCGTTGCCGACGTTGCTGCCGATCCGGTTCTGTAAGATGAGGTAATCATCCACGGAGAGAGCATTGCGGGCGTTGAGGAAGATGCCGTCGCCAGCGTTGAAGGACATGTCGTTGTTGACCATCAAGACGTTGTCCACCATTCCCGAACCTTCCCGCATGACTTCGACGCCGTCGTCCAGGTTGGCGGAAAAGATCGAGTTCACAATGACCATGCTGTTGAGCAGGGAGCTGCCGTCGACATAAATGTTCGCACCGTCTCCCGAGTTGCCGGTCATCAGGACCGTGCTGCCGGCCGGAGCACCCGCGGGGCCCAGTGTGGGCGGTGTGGTCACATCGCCGTCGATGGCCACGTCGAGAGTCGACGTTCCCAGCATGCGGACCGCGAAGCCGCTGCCGTTGAAGTTCGTCAGCGGGCCGTTGAGCGTGTTCCGGATGGTGGTCTGCGTCATCTCGAATGTGCCCACCGAGTTGCCGTTCAGCTCCAGAGCGACGCCCGCATCCACGTTGGCGGCAAATTCATTGGCGCCGTTCGTGGCCCCGGTGGCGCC
>JAHBXU010000896.1 GCA_019636315.1 Planctomycetaceae bacterium
AAACCTATGAACTGCAGGAGATGACCACGTCCGTCCGCAGCCTGCTTTCGGCTGATGGGATCCGGTTCATGTGCACTTCGGCCGTTCCCAACTTCATTAATTTCGGCCCGGTGGGGATTATCATCGTCGCGATGATTGGCGTGGGGCTCGCCGAGCAGGCTGGGTTGATCGGTGCGTTGATCCGCAAGATTGTTCTCGTCGCGCCGCCCCGTGCGATCACAGCGATCGTTGTCACACTGGGCGTGATGTCAAGTATCGCATCTGATGCGGGCTATCTGGTGCTGATCCCGTTGGGGGCTTCCGCGTTCTTCAGCCTCGGGAAGCATCCGTTGGCCGGGTTGGCGGCGGCATTCGCCGGTGTCGCGGCCGCGTTCGGCGTGAATTTCCTGGTCAAGCCGATCGACGGCATCCTCGCAGAAATGACCAATGACGCCATTCGCATCGTCGATCCGACTGGGGCGATTGACATCACCTCGAACCTCTATTTCGGGATCGCTTCAAGCGTCTTGCTGATTGTGGTCAGTACGCTGATCTCGGCACGCGTCGTCGAACCCCGCCTGGGAGCATATACCGCCGAATCACCCGTTGAGGAACAGCAGGGCTTATCGGTCGAGGAGACACGTGGGCTGCGGTACGCCGCGACTGTCTTCGTCCTGTTCTCACTTCTCGTGGCGGCCGTGACGCTGCCGTCGTCGGCCCCGCTGCGAAACGCAACGACAGGCGCCCTGCTCGGTGATTCTCCGTTCATGAGCAGCCTGGTGTTTTTTATCATGATCGGATTCTTCACGACCGGGCTGGCCTACGGGCTCGGTGCGAAGACCATCCGTGGTTCGCAGGATGCGGTGGACGCCGTCACCAGAACCATTTCCGACCTGGGGGGATTGCTGCTGCTGTTCTTCGTCATCAGCCAGTTCGTGGCCTATTTCAATTTCAGCAACATGGGAACCGTATTGGCCGTGCGGCTGGCGAACTGGCTTAAGGAACTCGATCTGAACAGCATCACTCTGTTGGTGTCGTTCCTGATCATCGGCTTCCTGCTCAGTTTTCCGATCCCGAACATTCTCCCGAAATGGGCCATCATGGCGCCCGTATTTGTGCCGCTGTTTCTCAAATTGGGGACATCTCCCGACGTCGTCCTGGCCGCGTACCGAGTTAGCGACTCACCTCCGAACGTCATCAATCCGTTGCTGCCGCATTTCGCTCTCGTTGTGGGTTTTGCCCGTCGCTGGCAGCCGGATGCGGGCGTGGGAACCATCGTGGCGATGATGCTCCCCTATGCTGCCGCGACGTTTGTCTGCTGGTCGCTGCTGTTTCTCGCCTGGTACATGTTGGGGCTTCCGTTTGGTCCATCGTGACGGACGGCGAGAATCGAGACACCTCGAAACCTGACCGAGATCCCCAAATGAGTGGCGAAGCGCCGCCGCCGAAGCCGGACGAGCCCCGCGATCTGGGGCCGGTGCTGGAATTCATGTATCGTCTGGGGCAGGCTTATCTGGCCTGTGGCGAGCAGACTGCCAAGGTCGAGCTTTTGCTCCGGCGCGTGGCGTCAGCTTACGGCATCCGGCGGACGCGCGTCGTCGCATTCCCCACCGCGCTGTTTATTACCGTCCACGACCGGACCGAGGAGCGCATTACCCTCGCGGAAGGGCCGACGCAGGTCTTGAGGCTCGATCAGATCGCGGCTGTTTATCACCTGGGAGATGCAGCGCAGCGGGGCGAAGTAACGCCGCCCGACGGGCTGGAACAGCTGAACGTGATCCTGCGAACGCCCGCACGGTTTGGTGCGATGGGAGTGATCATCGGCCATGCCATTCTCACGATTGGCCTGGCCATGCTGCTGCTGCCATCGAGGGACAATCTGATCACGGCCGCCGTCCTGGGGACGATCGTCGGAGCACTGAAGGTGTTCAACCGCAACCGGCCCGTCCTGGCGGTGCCGCTCCCGGTGGTGGCTGCGGCGATTGTCTCCGTTCTTGTCTTTCTGGCCGCTAAGTACGGTTTGCCGGTCGATCCGCTGCATGCGCTCGTGCCGCCGCTCGTCTCGTTCCTGCCCGGGGGCATGCTCACCCTGGGGATGGTGGAGTTGGCGTATGGCGATATGGTCAGCGGGTCCAGCCGGCTCATCACTGGTTTTGTGCAGTTGGTGTTGCTGGCGCTCGGATTAGCCGCGGGGGCCGTCGTTGTGGGCTACCTTCCGGAAAACCTCATCGATGCGAGCCCGGATCAACTCGATCGATGGTGGATCGAGTTCGCGTCCTGGGCGGGCGTGGTGATCTTTGGCGTTGGGGCCTACATTCATTTCTCCGCACCGCAACGGTCGCTCGGTTGGATGCTGCTGGTGTTGCTGCTG
>JAHBXU010000897.1 GCA_019636315.1 Planctomycetaceae bacterium
GACGCAACTGAACGATCTGGCGGCACTGGGATTTCTGGGCTTGAGTCCGACGTATTGGAAGGAACTGCGGCTGGCGCCCACGCTGATTGAACGGATCGTCGCCGACGAATGGGACGAGCGGATCGACACCGTGACGCGGACCTTTCTGGGGTTGACCGTTTCGTGCGCCCGTTGCCACGACCATAAGTTCGACCCCATCTCGCGGGAGGACTATTACGGACTCGCGGGCGTCTTCGCCAGTTCGCAGCTTGCCGAGCGCCCGTTGTTGCCGGCTGGCGAAGCCATGCCGGTGGAGTTGGCGCGAACGCAGGTCCGCGAACTGGAAGAAAAACTCTCCAAGCTCGATAAGGAGGACGAAGCAGCCCGGAGCGACGTCTCGCGGCAGATCGCCATGATTCGCGAGACGACGCCCCACTTCGACGCCCCGAACGTCAATATCCTCAAAGACTCCGCCATTTATGTCCTGCCGGACGGACCGGATCAGACGCGCCTGGAATATCGGGACGGTGAAGCCCGCGATCTGCCGGTGTTTGAACGCGGGAATCCCGCCAGCCCGGGAGCGATTGTCGAACGTCGATTTCTAACGGCGCTTTCCGACGACGATCCGCCGCCGTTGGGACATGGCAGCGGGCGGCTCGATCTGGCGGACGCCCTGTTGGGCGAGGCGCGCGATCTGACAGCGCGGGTCATCGTCAATCGCATCTGGGAGGGTCACTTCGGCGTCGGACTCGTGCAGACGACGAGTGATTTTGGTTCGCAGGGAGATCCACCCTCGCATCCGGAACTTCTCGATTTTCTCGCGAGTGATCTGATCCGGCATGACTGGTCGCTCAAATGGCTGCATCGTGAGATCGTGCGTTCCTCGACGTATCGTCAGACCAGCCTGAATCGGAGGGACTGTGCCGCGGTTGACCCGGAAAATCGTCTGCTCTGGCGGATGAACCGTCGCCGGCTTGAAATTGAGATGCTGCGCGATGCGATGCTGACAGCCGCCGGTCGCCTCGACCGACAGGCGGGCGGAATTGCATTTGACCTCGGCGACGACAGCCAGAACCGGCGAACGGTTTATGGCCGGATCGCAAGGCAGGATCTTAACGACGTATTGCGGCTGTACGACTTTCCCGAGCCGGAGTCTCACAGCCCGCAGCGCGTGCACACAACGTCTCCGCTGCAACAGTTATACATGCTTAACGCGGCGTTCGTCCGAGCAATGGCGGACCAGGTGGCCGCACAGCTGGTGGATCTCCCGACATATAACGAGCGAGTTCATACCGCCTATCGAAAGCTGTTTGGTCGCGATCCGAATGAGGTCGAGTTGTCATTCGGCCGCGAGTTCCTTGCCACAGCCGCCGCTGACGGGGCCGAGTTGACGGACTATGTGCACACTCTCCTGGGGCTCAATGAATTTCTGTACGTTGATTGATCGAACATGAACGAGGGTGACGGTTTGACTCCCGAGATCGATCCCGCCGCTTGGACGCGGCGACGGATGTTGCACGCACTGGGCGGAGGAATGGGCGCCGTTGGTTGGGCCACTGCCTGTGCCGCTGCAGAGGACCGTCCGGCTCTTGCTTCCCCCTTGCAGTCGCCGCCGCGCGCCAAGCGTGTCATTCAACTCTTCATGAACGGCGGTCCCTTTCAGTGCGATCTGTTCGACCCGAAGCCGCTGATCGCCAGGTATGAAGGGCAACGTCCGCCCGCCGCCGACCTGAGGACCGAACGGAAGACCACGGGACTGCGGCCTTCACCTTTTCGATTTGAACCGCGCGGCGAGAGCGGCGTCCCCGTCAGCGAACTGCTGCCGCATCTCTCTCGATGCATTGACGATATTTGCGTCCTGCGCTCGGTCCATACGGAGAACCCGAATCACGGACCGGCGCTGCTGCTCATGAACAACGGCACCATCCTGCCGACGCGTCCCAGTATGGGATCCTGGCTGTCGTATGGACTTGGCACGGAGAATGAGAGCCTGCCGAGTTATGTCGTCTTATGTCCCGGTCGGCCGGTGCGGTTTTCCATTCTCTGGACGAGCGCGTTCCTCCCCGCCGAGCATCAGGGGACGTACATCAATCATTCGCAGTCCGCTCCCGAGAAGTTGATCCCGTTCCTCCGCAACGACTCCCGGTCGCCGGAGCAACAGCGCCGTCAGTTGGATCTGGCCGCGCGACTCAACCAGCTGCATCTCGAAGCGCGGGGCGGCGACCAATTGCTTGAGGCCCGCATCCGATCGATGGAGACCGCGTTTCGCATGCAGTTCTCGGCGACGGAGGCGTTCGACCTGAACCGCGAATCGAAATCGGTCCGCGAAGAATATGGCGAAGGGCACTTTGCCAACGGCTGCCTTT
>JAHBXU010000898.1 GCA_019636315.1 Planctomycetaceae bacterium
GCGAATCGCCCGGTCCCATTCCGCGGCTCGGCCGGGGATCCGATGATCCAGCGGGAAGTAGTTCCGGCTGGCGGGCGGTTGCGCGACGGCCGATGCAGACACGGCGGAGAGAACCGTCAATCCCGCGACGATCAGTGACGTGGTCGTAAGACGCATGAGACACAGTCAACAGCAGGCGGGAAGGAATGCAGACATCCACTTGGCGAGCAGGTGGGACGACTCGCCCCGCATTCGGCGGAGCACATTCAAACTCTCAGAAAGGTCCATCGCATCTCAACCGACTTGTCTCATCGAACCGAGCCGATCGAGTGTCTTGATCGAGATCAGACGCCGGCCTCTCGGGGATCACGAGAGGCCGGGTCTGCACAGGAACCGAATCGAATGG
Source organism: Planctomycetaceae bacterium (assembly GCA_019636315.1). Classification (GTDB taxonomy): domain Bacteria; phylum Planctomycetota; class Planctomycetia; order Planctomycetales; family Planctomycetaceae; genus JAHBXU01. The sequence goes on from JAHBXU010000898.1 coordinate 386, forward strand.
CAGTGATCAGCGGCCGGGCGGATAGGAAACTTCCGTCGGACCGTAAACCGGATGCTGTTCGAGGTACTCGACATGCTTGACCGGATGGGGCAGGCTGATGCCCGGCTCGTGCCGCACGTCGATCAGGAAGTGGTCGACCGGCGGAGCGAGATCCACATCCGACAGGTTACGAATTGTGTGAGACTTGAGGCCGGCCGGACGTCCGTAGGGAAGGTGCGGCGGACCGACGAGTCCGATCGGAGTGCCGGAGCGCGGCTGTCCCCAGACCATCATGCTGGCCGGATGTCCGGGAGGCAGCGGTCCGCTGACCAGCGGATTGGTCGGAATGCCGGGCCATTCGCCGTTGATGCCGCCGATGGCGACCGGCGGGGCATGTTCACCGGCTTCGCCGTTCACTGAGACGGCGGATGCCTGACGGATTCCTCCTGCTCCGAGCACTTCCGGACCGGACATTTCGAGGTCCATGTTGCCCATCCGCAGGACAGCCATGATCGTGCCGCGACGGTCGGCTTCCGCAACCGGATCGAGGCTCGGGTCGAGCCGCGTCGAGACGAGTTCCTCGACGCCGGCGATCGCCAGGTCCTGGAACTTGGGATCGGGCAGGTAGATGACTTTCGTCACGAAGTTGTTGGTCTCAACCTGATCGAGGTCTTCGTCGGTGATTCGCAACGGCAGGCTGTTGTGGGCCAGGTAAGCTTCCGAGGTGGGATGCGACGGGTAAACCCACAGGGTCGGGTACAGGACCAGGGCGTCGCGGCCCGGGATGCCGGACAGCTTCAGGCGATACATCGAGCCTTGCGGGAAGTTGTACCGTCCGGGGGCGATGACCTGGTTCTCGGCGAACCCTTCGCCCATCTGCCAGCCGACGGACATCCCCTCGGGGCCGAGGAACCGGACCTGTGATGTCCCGGTGGCATAGGCCTGGGCTGGTTCATAGACCCGTCCGGCGGGTCCCATGCCCATCACGCCCGGTCCCGGTCCGGCGACCATCGGGCCGGGGCCGGCGAGCATGGCGGCTGGAGGGGCGTGGTACTCTCGTTTGTGAAAGACCTGCTGCCCGTCGTGCGAACAGCCGACGCACACGACCAACAGTGTTCCAAGTGCCAGAAAATAGAGTTTCATTGCAATCCCTTTTCGGTTCCTGGTGCCCTGCCGGGCATTCCTGGTCGTCGCCGCCGCACTCCGAATGAGAGAGTGCGGCACGACGCGTCGACTGATTCCGAGGTTGTGGTGAATTCCGAATGCTGAAGACTGATTGTCGCCTGAAGTTGCAATCGACCCCGCGGTTACCTCAACGCTAGAATGCGGTCCTCAGCAAAACTGGTGACAGGGGGCCGGAACGTCGGCCCCGTCCGGCAGTTCCACGCTGAAACAGAACGGCGGTTAGTTCTGTTTTCGGGTCTGGAGAAATGGTTTCTTTGATAAATCCGTCATTTTCCGACCAGAATGAAAAGATTGCGCATTTTGACTGCTGTGCTTGGCGTCGCCCTGACGGTGGGATTCTGCCTGGCCCAGGGAGAGCCGGATCGCCCTGAAGCCGCGGACCCCGGATCGGCTGCAAACCAAACGCAGCAACCTTCCTTACCCGCTGGGCCATCATCGGTTGCGGCAGCATCTCCAACTGCGGTCGATGTCCTGCGGAGCGCCCGCGATGCATTGATCTTCCGCCGATCCGTGTCCGCCAAGCTGCGGCAACAGGTCTCGATTGGCGGGACTCAGTTCGAGGCGTCCGGCACGTATGAAGCGAGCGAGTTCCCTCGGTTTCGCTTGAACTACGAGGTTGAAGTCGGCCAAACCAGTGGGACTCTGCTGGAGATTTGCGACGGCCCGCTACTCTGGACCGTGCAGGAGGTTGGCAAAAAAGGAGGCGAGGCGCGGACCGTGAAGGTTTCACGAACGGTCATCGCGGAAGTCTCAGCGGCTGGGGAAGACAACCGCGATGTCCCGGAGGCCCTGTT
>JAHBXU010000899.1 GCA_019636315.1 Planctomycetaceae bacterium
GTGCTGCTCTACGAACTGCTCACCGGTACGACGCCCTTCGACAAGGACACGCTCAAGTCGAAAACATTCGACGAAATGCGGCGGATCATCCGCGAGGAGAATCCCCCTCGACCCAGCCACCGCATCAGCACGCTCGACGCCGCGGCCCAGTCCACCCTGCAGACCTGCCGCGGCATCGACTCCCGCCAGCTCAGCCACTCCCTGAAGCGCGAGCTGGACTGGATCGTCATGAAGGCCCTGGAGAAGGATCGCAACCGGCGGTATGAATCGGCTCTCGCATTCGCCCAGGACATCAAGCGTCATCTTGCGAACCGGCCCATTCTGGCCCGGCGACCATCCCCATGGGAGCGGGCGCGCAAGTGGGTGGCTCGCAACCCGACGATCGCAGTCCTGGCGATGATGCTGGTGGTCACGGTGTTGACGGCCGGTACAGCGGTGGGCTTGATATTGACGCGGGATCAGGCGCCGCGCCCTTCCGCCCAGACCCCGGGCGCCATGACGCCCCCACCGGACAACATTCCCATTGCCGCGCAGGACCGACCGACTCCTGGCGAAACCTGGCCGCTTTCGGGACTTGTACCGGACCCCAAGCCCCTCGCCGGTGTCCGCCGCTGGCAGATGGTCTCCAAAGCCCCGCGGTCCTTTGTGCATCACAACTGGTCGCTCGCGTGGAGTCCGGACAGCCGCTTCCTGGCCTTCGGTGACGGGATGGACGTGCGTGTCTATCGTGTGCCGGAGTTTGAACTCGTGCACGTACTGGCCGGCCATACGAACTCCGTGGTGAGCGTGGATTGGAGCCCGGATGGACAAATGATCGCTTCGGCCAGCGCAGACAACACCGTTCGCTTGTGGGATGCCCAGACGGGAGTCCCAGGTCCGGTCCTGATTGGCCATCGGTCGCGAGTCAACTGTGTCGCATGGCACCCGGACAGTCAGCAACTGGCGTCCGGCAGCCGCGATCACACAGTCCGGCTCTGGCGGAGGGAGGGGATTCCGGGTCCGATCTTGGATGCGCATACCTCCGAAGTGATGGCGGTCGCCTGGAGTCCCGATGGCGCGAGGTTCGCATCGGGCGGAGACAGTGCGCTTCGCGGCACCGACCGCTCGATCTTCATCTGGACGGCGACGGGGCAGCTTGTGCGGGTGATCGACGAGCATCTCCGCGTGCGCTCGATCGCCTGGTCTCCCGACGGCCAGCTGCTGTTGACCTCCCATTTCGTACCGAATCTTGTGCGGGCCTGGAACCTCGAGGGACAGGCGGTGATGACGCTGAAAGGTCACGAGAGTCGCGTGACGTCCGCCAGTTGGAGTCCCGACGGGAGTCGGATTGCCTCATCCAGTTGGGACCACACGGTACGCCTGTGGGCGAGCGACGGTACGCCGGGACCAGTCTTGAAGGAACACGACGCAGACGTGTACTCGGTCAAGTGGAGTCCGGATGGGCGGTGGATGGCTTCGGGAGGGGTAGACTGTTCCATTCGATTGTGGCGCGATGACGGCCAGCCGGGACCTTATCTGGCTGGCACACGGCAGGTTTCCGACGTGGCTTGGAGTCCCGATGGCCGCCAATTCGCTGCCGCCGTGCGGGATGACACAATTCGTGTCTGCAAAGCTGGCGGAATCCAGACGTCCGTCCTTGAAGGACATGCCAGCCCCGTGTTGAGCGTCGACTGGAGTCCCGAAGGCGATCAGCTCGTCACAGGTAGCAGGGACGGCTCGATCCGCGTCTGGGACCTCACCGAAGTGACAAATGTCATTTCCTATCAGGGGCATCGGGATCACGTCGTGGATGTGGCCTGGAGTGCCGACGGAGATCGCTTCGTGTCCGCCAGCAGCGGGGAAGCCATTCTGCGAATCTGGCAGCGTGATGGAACTCCGGGTCCCGAGCTGGTCGGGCACCGGCGAGATCAACTCTATTCGGTCGCCTGGAATCCCCGCGGCGGAAGCCTCGCCTCGGCGAGTATCGACGGCACGGTCCGGTTGTGGTCGGAAGACGGTTCGCCCGTCGCAGAGCTGCACGTGGGGCAGTTGCTCGCATCGGTGGCGTGGAGGCCGGACGGATCAGCGCTCGCCTCCGGCTGCGAGGACGGGACGATCCAGTTGTGGCATGCGGACGGCCGCCCTGATCGCATTCTCCGAGGCCATGAGGACCGGGTCACCAGCATCGCCTGGAGTGGTGACGGGCGATGGATCGCCTCGGGCAGTCGCGATAATCACGTCCGATTGTGGTCGTCTTCCGGAGAACCTCAGATGCAGTTCGTGGGGCACAACAATCCCGTGGCCGCGGTGAGATGGCGTCCGAAGTCGCGCCAGTTGCTCTCATGCAGCCATGACGCCACGGT
>JAHBXU010000009.1 GCA_019636315.1 Planctomycetaceae bacterium
TATCCGGCCGCCACGATCACGGTCGTCTCGCACAGGTGGGATAATGGTCAGCATTATATTATCCCTCCGCAGATGTCCAGCCAATCCCCGCGTTTGTGACCGTCATCATCCCAGACCCCCATTCGCAGAACCCATCTCGACCCGCTCTCACTCCCGCCGCTTGTTGAGACTCGTTCCACGCAATAAACTTCCCGCACAGCGGATTTCAGCCGACAGCACGTGACGAGAATTCCATGTCGCCCGTTCACGCTCCACAGAACTCTGTTGCTGACGGCCCGGCCCTGGAGGACGTCACACTACTCATCTTCGGTGCGTCGGGCGATCTCACGGCCCGCAAGCTGATTCCAGCGCTGTTTCAGCTGTGGCGAAAGGGCTTTCTGTCCGACCGGGCCGCCATTATCGGCGTTGCTCGCCGGGAGAAGTCGGACGACGAGTTTCGCAATGAAATGCAGGCGGCCGTCGCGAGCGATCAGCAGGACGAATGGCAGCGGTTTGCACAACTCCTCTTCTATCGCGAGGCCGATCTGTCCGATGAGGAACACGCCGCGCGACTCCGCGATGCCGTCGAGGAAATTGAACGCCGGAGAAACCTGACCGGCCAGCGGGTTGTCTATCTTGCCACCGCTCCCGACCTGTTCCTGCCGTCCGTGGAAGCGCTGTCCACCGCCGGCATGATCCCGCGCGGCCCGGACAAAGAACGCCTGCGGGTCGTGGTCGAGAAGCCGTTTGGACACGACCTCGCTTCGGCCCAGGAACTGACGGCATCGCTCAGTCGATTGCTCAGCGAGCAGCAGATTTATCGCATCGACCATTATCTCGGAAAGGAGACCGTTCAGAACATCCTGCTGTTCCGATTCGGCAATGCGATCTTCGAACCGCTGTTCAACCGCACGCATGTCGATCACGTCCAGATCACCGTTGCGGAATCACAGGGCATGGAACGCGGCCGCGGCGGGTACTACGATCGTTCCGGGGCACTGCGGGACGTGCTGCAAAACCATGTCCTGCAACTGCTCTGCCTGGTGAGTATGGAGCCCCCGGCCCTGTTTCGCGGCGACTACATTCGCGACGAGAAATTGAAAGTTCTGCAGGCGCTGCGTCCCGGACGGGAGGATGGCTCCATTGATGACTGGGCTGTCCGCGGGCAGTACGCGGCTGGGCAGGTCGACGGCGAACGAGCCGTCGCGTACCTCGACGAAGACCGCATTCCAGCCGGATCGCGTCGCGAAACGTATGTGGCGATGGAGGTCCAGATTGACAACTGGCGATGGGCTGGAGTTCCGTTCTATCTCCGTACCGGCAAGCGTCTCCCGCAACGGGTGAGTGAGATCGCCATTCAGTTCAAGCGTCCTCCGCTCAACCTGTTCACTACGGTCGAATGCGAAGGCAATCTGTGCAAGATGGTGGAGACTCGCCCGAACACACTCATCTTTCGAATTCAGCCGCACGAATCGATTTCCCTGGCCATCTCAACGAAACGTCCCGGGATGCAGTATCAGGTCCATCCCGTCGAAATGGACATGGAGTATCACGATGCATTCGATATCGAGATCCCCGAAGCCTACGAACGTCTCTTGCTGGACGTGATGCGGGGTGATTCGACGCTGTTTACCCGCAGCGATGAACTGGAAGCCGCCTGGCAGTTTGTTACGCCAGTGCTCGAAGCGTGGGAGGCCAGCGACGAAGCACCGGAACTCTACGCCTCAGGAACCTGGGGTCCCAAAGGCTCCGAGCAACTCATCCGCCGTAGCGGCCGCGCCTGGCGACGCCCCGGCTCAGATCCGAAATCAAAATAGTCATCACTGCTTGCTGCCTCCGATTTCCAATGCATGGAACGGGCGACGTTCTGATAGCATCGTCCCCACCGCAACACGTGATGGCCGGTCCTGACGCAGCTTCACGAGACTCGGTGAGGCATTCGTCGTCATTGCTCAAGCGGGGTTCGTGACCGAGTCCAACAAGGGCGCGTTCAGCACCGGAGCAGTCCTGACACGGGCGAGGAACTTTGGTCAAGGTTTCCTGAGACGCCCGAGGGCGGAGGGAAAACTCTTTGAAAACCTGCGTTGCACGCTTCACTCACTCGACCACAACTGATAGTTGTTTCTGGAGTCAGGTGCGGAATTCTTGAGAAGCTTGAGGAGAACGAGGGCATGAGCGCAGCTGCGGCCGGTGGAGACAAAAAACCGATCACTCAGTTTCTGGAGCACCACTTCCGGCACTTCAATGCGGCCGCGCTGGTTGACGCGGCGCGCGGCTACCGCGCTCATCTCGATGACGGCGGCCAGATGATGGTCTGCCTGGCCGGAGCCATGAGCACGGCCGAACTGGGACTGTCGCTTGCGGAGATGATTCGACAGGACAAGGTGCATCTGATTTCCTGCACCGGAGCGAATCTGGAAGAGGACGTATTCAACCTCGTGGCGCACGACTTTTATGAGCGCGTCCCGCATTATCGGCAGTTGTCTCCATCCGATGAGGAACAATTGCTTGCACGACATCTCAACCGGGTGACCGACACGTGCATTCCCGAGGAAGAGGCCATGCGGCGGATGGAGCGGGCCATGCTCAAGGTATGGACGGAGGCGGACCGTCAACGCCAGCGATTTTTCCCGCACGAGTTCTTCTATCAGGTTCTCAGCAGTGGAGATTACTCGGAGTTCTATCAGATTGACCCAAAACATTCGTGGATGCTGGCCGCTGCCGAGAAGAACCTGCCGATCATCGTCCCCGGTTGGGAAGATTCCACGTTGGGAAACATGTATGCCGCAGCCGTGATCCGCGGAGATGTGAAAAACGTGCATACGGTTCGCACGGGGATCGAATATATGACCTGGCTGGCCGACTTTTACACCGGAGTTACCCAGGCGTCCTCGTTGGGAATGTTCCAGATCGGTGGAGGCATCGCTGGAGATTTTCCCATCTGCGTCGTCCCCATGCTGCACCAGGACCTGCAACGCACCAGCATCCCGCTGTGGGGTTACTTCTGTCAGATCAGCGATTCAACGACCAGCTACGGCAGCTATTCCGGGGCCGTCCCCAACGAGAAAATCACCTGGGGCAAGCTGGGGGTCGAGACTCCCAAATACATCATCGAGTCGGACGCCACGATCGTCGCTCCGCTGATCTTCGCCCATATCCTCGGTTGGTAATCGACCGCCGCCGCCAACATCGCTCAATATCACGCGGTCTCGCAGCGGGCGTATTGGCAATCGACGGCGCCCGTCGCCCGGCAACATGCACCTCCAAGTCCGTTAGAAAAGGCCACGCCCGCACTTCTGCTGCGGCAGGATTGAATGTGCTGCTGACGGATGTTGCGCGGCCGGACGGCGCCGGTCGCCACAGCGTTCAGTTCGCTTTGGAGCGAACCGGCGAGGAGTGCGGATTCTCGTACCAGACAACGTTGTTGCTGTTCTGGCCGGCGATCAGCAGGTCGAGATCGCCATCACCGTCCATGTCGATCGCACGGATGTCGTAAGCTGCCTGATTCTGTCCGATGACGTGCGTCGTGAACCCGCCGCGACCGTCGTTCTCGAACCAGGCGACGACCTCACTCTCGTACGCACAGGTGGCCGCATCGATGTCTCCATCACCGTCCAGATCGACAACCTGCAGGCAGTGAGGGGCCAGAAGATCCGTGTTGATTTCGTGGACCTCCCAGGATGGGCTCTCAAACCAGACCAGGCCTCGTCCGTGACCGCATGATGCGAGGAAGTCGACTTTACCGTCGCCATTCAGGTCCGCCTGTTGAATGTTGGTCGCGCCCGGATGCCGGCCGGGCAGTCGATGCTTCTTGAACGGCAGTCTCGGATCATTCGGCGCCTCCCACCAGGCAAACCATTCCCCCAGTCCCAGGGGATCCTCCTCGCCCCCCTTGGCCGCGAGTGCAATATCCGGGCGGCCGTCGCCGTTGACGTCACCGAATCCCAGATAGTGGCTCAGTCCCGGTGCGTCTTGGTCGGCAAAAATGAACCGCATCCATCGCTCTGCCCGACGCGGCTCCGGGGGAACCTTCAGCCAGGCGGCCGAGTTTGGATGGGGTCCAGCCGGTTGCGCGCTGTTGGCCAGCAGATCAAGCTTGCCATCCTGATCGACGTCGCCAATTAAGACGCCGTGAATGCCGTTGAGTTGATCGTCGACAATCCGCGCTGTCCACGGGCCGGCAGTCGGATCGTCCGGACGCTCAAGCCAGACGATCAGGCCGGGCATGTATCGGGCGCCAATGAAATCCGGATCGCCATCGCCGTCGACATCAAAAGTCTCACCGTGAATGAAACCGTATCCCGGCGTTTCGTCGATGATGTGTTCCGACCATTCCGGTGCGACAAACAGCCGCGTCTTTCCACCGCTATGACTGATCACGTCCGGACGCCCATCACCTGTGAAGTCGGCAGCGATGGCAACATACGTGGCTTCGCCCTCGTGGATGACGTGCCGCGTCCACATATCATCCGCTGAAACCGGGCACGCCAGCATCCCGATGGCGAGCAGAGACATGATCGAAGGGGAGAATACGACTCGCAAAACGTGTCGGCGACGACGATTCATGGCGCTTGCTTCCTCGAGCCGGTTCCGGCCCCTTCGATTGCAGACTCAGAGGGATACGATTCGCGAACAGCCACGAACCTGCATCATGGTCTCCCTGCCATCACCGCTTAGGGAATCACCTCCAGCGAGGAGATTTTGCCTCCGTCAAGGCGGAAGAAGAACCGGAGGTTCACCGGGCTTCCGGGGAAGTTCCCCTCCAACCGGCAGGTGACAATGGTGACGTCGGAATGCTGCTCCTGCTCGAATGGTTCGCAGGTATAAGTGTACTTCGCGGCAACATCGGCCCGCCAGTTGCGGATCTCGTCCAATCCACGATGGGTGTGCCCTTCGTCCTGAACCACGGCGTCGGGCGTAAAGCACGCCGCAACCGTTTCGCCTTTCCCTCGATCAGCAATAAAGTACGCGGCAATCGGCTGTGGAAGTTCCATGCTCATTGTGCAAGTCTCCGGGTGAGATTGGGTTGACGGAGAGCACTTTACGAGCATTAATTTCCATTGTAAAGTAGCTTCTTTTGGTAAAGAATGACACTATTCGGAAAGCGACTTTACAGGGAGGAAAACGTCCATGGCAGGCGAGCATGAGCCGTTGCAGAGATTATTGACCATTCTGGCCAGCCCGTGGACGCTTCTGCTGCTGCATCGACTCCACACTGAAGGTCCGCGGCGATTCGGTGAGCTGAAGCGACGACTCGGCTCGATCTCCACCAAGACCCTGACGGAGCGGTTGCGATTGCTCGAACGCGAAGGCTGGATCTCGCGGCACTACGAGCCAACTGTCCCTCCTCAGGTGACCTATGCCATCACGCCCAAGGTGTTGGAGTTGGACGGCGTCATGGTCGAACTCGACCGAATCGCGGAGCGTTGGTACGGGACAAACGATCCGGAGAGCGACTCAAGTTCCCAGTAAAAGATCCCGCAGCCGGGGAGTCAAACGGTACCAAGCAGCCAGAATCGATTTCTCCGATCGTCCCCCGTCGCGCACCTTTTTCGATAAAGCGTCACTTGCATCCGCAGTGTCGACGGTCTGGTGGGGTGTTCACTGAATAGCGGTCAGCATGGCGGTCCAGAAGGAGTGGATTTCTCGTGTGGGACCGCAATTCGTGCCGTCGTTCCGTGCAGGCAGTGGTTGTCTTGTGCCCGCACCAAATTCCTTGCGGGGTCCCGACACCATTTGTCGTTCCACAATCTCCAACGGCCCATGCGCGATTAAATTCGCCAGGCCGGCAAAACGGATGTTCCAAAACACCGGTCAGTCCCCGCCATCTGGACATTTTGCTCAGAGATTTTGCGACTGCCGGTAAAAGTGTAACTTGCGTTCATTTTCGCTTGCCCTGCGAATTTCAGGACGATAAAGTTCTTCCAGTTCGCGACTCGAAAGGGTGAATTGCCGGCAGATGGCGTTCGCCCCCCGGTGTGGTGAAGTGCGATCATCCGGAAGGGATGGTCTGCAGGACACTTACTTTGCACGAGTCAGAGCTCTCGGGGGCCGTAGCTCAATTGGTTAGAGTACCGGACTGTCGATCCGGGGGTTGCGGGTTCAAGTCCCGTCGGCCTCGCTTCCCGAAACGTAAACGCCGGTAGTCGCCCACGAGGCGGTTGCCGGCGTTTCATCTTTCCGCCTGTTGCCGGTTCATGAATGGGAGTCATGCTGCCGCGTGAACGAGATCTTCCGCAGTAAGCAACCTCCACGCGACACGTCATCGACAACCACGTGCAAGACAACGAACGTGGCGCGCCGCAGGTAAGCAGTGCGAACCCCCACCAGCCAAGATGCGTCCCTCATCGACACGCATCAAGTTGGACGACGGGTTGACGCCCTCCAAGGAGGGGCGTTGCAATATCAAACACCGGATGATCGGCAAAATCGGAATGAGCTGCACGATCCATCACGCGGCTTGTGGTTCGCCACCTGACGACCGCACTGATGACTGATCTCCATTCAGCGCGGGTTTACGACTTACGCTTCATCTGATAAACTTCCGCAGCCGATTCCATCTCAACCCAAACGAAGTCAACCGTCAGCCGCTTCCCTCGAACGTCATCAACGGCCGCAACGCGGTTTTGATTCATGCAGCCAATCTGCCGCCGTACCAACACAATCTCTCCCACGACCACCCCACGCACTGCCACGCACCTGACAAGTGATCACACACCCACTCGCTCAGTAAAATCAATCAAACGCACCCCTAGCTCAATTGGATAGAGCATCGGTCTACGGAACCGAAGGTTGCTGGTTCGAATCCAGCGGGGTGTACTTTGCAGGACAAGGACTTACGACGACACCTGTCCTGACCTACTGGCAGTTCTCGGACAAATTGTCCGAGAAGTTGAGATGAGAGCAACGACCTTCGCCCGGTTGCCGCCGAGCGAAGGCCGCGAAGCGAGCCTTCCGGTCGCCTCTGGTTGTCCCTTGTGGATTTCAACTGGAGGGTTCGCTCATGCCTCATTTCCCCAAGCCGTTCTTCAAGAAGTCGCACCAGAAGTGGTACGTCGAGATTCGCCGACGACAGCACTGTCTGGGTTCGGACCGTGACGAAGCGTTCCGGCGCTACTACGAGCTGATGAATCAGCCGGACATGCCAGCGCCGCCCCCCGAGGCGATCAATCCCACCCAGTTCGTCACCATCGTCGATGCGTTCTTGGATTGGGTTCAGAAGCACCGCTCGCCCGATACGTTCGAGTGGTATCGCTACCGGCTGGAACGCTTCTGCCGCAAATACCCTGACCTCCGGGCGGCGGAACTGCGGCCCTATCACGTCCAGCGTTGGGTCGACGGCTACGACCAGTTGAGTCGCACGTCGAAACGGAACTACGTCCGCACCGTCAAGCGGTGTTGCCAGTGGGCGATGCAGCAGGGGTATCTCACACAGAACCCCGTCCAGTTGCTGGAAGTTCCCGGTGCCGAGCGCCGCGAAATGCTGATCACCGCCGAGGAGTTTGCGACGCTGCTCACGTTCGTTCGCGACGAAGCGCTGCGCGACTTGATTCTCGTCACGTGGGAGACAGGTTGTCGTCCGCAAGAGTCGCTGCGAGTCGAAGCCCGACACGTCGACATGGCCCGCAACCGGTGGGTGTTCAATCGCTCTGAGTCGAAGGGAAAGCGGCAACCGCGTGTCGTGTACCTCAGCGAGTTGGCTGCCGAGATCACGCGCAGACGCGTCGAGGCATTCCCTGCCGGACCAATTCTTCGCAACTCTTCGGGGCAGCCTTGGACGACAGAATCGGTGAATTGCCATTTCGGCCGGATTCAGGTCCGCATGCTCCAAGCCAGCGGACTGATCGATGACGCTGCGTTGGAAGCCGAAATCCAGGCGATGATCGCCCAACTGTCCCAACGGCCGATTGCAGCGGGAGTGAAAAGTCGTGACCCGAAGCACCTCCGTGCCGAGGCACGCCGCAAAGTGCTCGCTCAGCATGCCAAGGCCAATACTCCCAGGTATTCGCTGTATGCCCTGCGGCATGCTTGGGCCACGCGCGCCCTGCAATCGGGACTGGACGGACTGACCGTGGCCATCCTGATGGGGCATTCCGACCCGAGTACGCTGGCTCGCGTCTACCAGCACCTGGCCCATCAACCGGAGCACTTGCTGGCGCAAGCCCGCAAGGCTATCGGGCAGTGAATGGCAGCAGTCGCCGTCAAGAGAGTCGAATATGCTTGAGGCGAGGCCGCGGTACCTTGACCGGTGCCGCGGCCTGCTTTTTCTTCCGGCCCTCGATGAACGATTCCAGGTCCAAAATGTCGATGCGATAGCCCTTGCGTCGGCCGATCGGGACATAGGCCAGCTCACCCGTTTCCAAAAGCGCATAGACGTTGGCTTCCGAGCAGCCGAGGAACCGGGCGGCTTGTGCAACGGACAGCAAGCGCGGTCCGGTCCGCTCGTCGGAGTCTTCATTAAATCGAGTACCCATGCCGACCTCACATCGCCCTTCCCAAAAGGTTCTCTCGATGATCGTCCATCAGACACCGTTGGCATCCGCGTTTGCTGCCTGCTGAAGAATCCAGGTGTGAGCTTGGTCGACCACCTTGGCGAGCAGCAGCAAGTCGTCGCGGCCGAAGTGATTCGACTCCCGCCACACATCGCCATCGCGGAATAAGCGCGTCAGCGTCACGTTGTGGCGATCGCCAGCTTTCGACTGGTTGTGCCAGATGCTGGCTTTGATGTACCCGAAACGGATTGCGTGAACCGGTTGCTTGGCCATGCTGGCCCTTTCTTGTGTTGAGGAATTGATGGCGTCGTTTGAAGCTACTGTGAGTCGCTTTGCGCTGAGTCGTGTCCGAGCACGGTCCAGCCCGGCACCGGGTTCGTGCCGAACAGTTCCAGGTATGGCCCCGGACTGACCCGCTCAATCAACCGGCGCACTAATTCGGGCTTCGCAGTGTGATTCGTCGAATCGGCCCGAATCCAACTCAGCACCGTCTTGCTGCGAAACGGCAGCGCCCCGCGCACACCCAGCGCCAGCAGCCGGTGCGATGTCTTCCAGTACTCACCGCTTCCCCCGCGGCCGGAGACCCACACGAAGCAACTGGCGAACTTGAAGCCCCAAGAGTCGATCAATCGCGGAGCATCGCTGAAGTGCTGCTCCGCGACCCACAGATGCAGATGGGCGTTTTCTTTACAGACCTGGCTCACCGGCAAATCAAAGAGCGAGGACAGCTCATCGCCTTCGCTTCCCCCAAATGGCCACGCCGGATTCACGTAGATGCAAGCAAACCGCTGCTGCCCTTCGATCAGGAGTTTCAGCGACTCGGTCAGGTCCGGCGATTCGCTGCGGACCACCGGTGGCGCTTGCCGATGTCGCTGCTTGAAGCGCTTCTTGCGCTGGGCGACGAACTCCTTGGCCACCCGCAGCAGTCCTGCCGTTGTCACCTCCCCACGCTCTGACTTGGTTTCGGTGACATACTTCTCGAAATCACGGCTGGGAATCGCTGCCGTCAGTTGCCAGCGCGACGACTGGTCTTTCGTGATCCCCAGGTCTTCGAGTTTTGTCCGCGCATCAGCCTTCTCCGACTTCCGGTCACCGCCGTGGAGCTGCAGCTGCGAAAGCAACTCACCGGCTTTCCGCTCTGCCCGGAGTTTCACCTCCGCGGCATAGTTCTGCAGGTCCAGGCCCATCCCCGCCGACTGGGCGTACTTCCTCACCGCTTCGGCTTTGTCCCGAATGGCCTTGATGCCATCCAGACCATGCACTTCGGCGATCGCCCGGTGAGCCTCCGTCAGCAGCAGCAACTCGCGAGGTTCAGCAGACGACTCGAAAGCTCCACGTTCATCCTCTTCCAAGGCTGCCGCCGTCGGCTGAACCAACTCCCCCTCCAATGCATTCTCTGAGAGTTCCCCGTCCTTCTTTGCAAACCAGTTCTGCATCGTAATGCTCCCTATGCCAGAGAATTCGGAACGTCCTCACTGGCATCGAAGCTATCCGGGCAGCGGAGAATCACGAAAAAAGAGACACGGCTTCTGGCACCACTGACGAATCGAAATCGCAACGATGACGCTCAGTTTTCAGGCCAGAACTGCGGTTTCACGTTCGACACGTTGGCTGGCAAGTCGGCAGCATTCGCTCGGCTGTGTTCCGCCCCACCCGCGACGAATTTCGTCGCGCCACTGGTTGTCTCCCGGCGTCTCCTGACATCCGCCCCGCCTGTTCGCACACCGTACGCAGCGTCAAGGTCCGCTGCGCTCTCCACCTTGACCCTGCTGCCGGTCTGCCCGCCTCAACTCCGCCTCTCGGATGTCATTCACCGCCGGTCGCGGTGCGTTGCACGTTTTCTGACTGAGTGGGCCTCACCGCAAAGCGGCTTGAGAAGGCCCACTCAGTCGAAAACATGCGGACTGGGTGGTTGTGAGAACCGGCTGCTGCGGCAGCTCAACGGGAGAGCAACCACATGAGAGACAATCATGCAGACATGAACCGAGAGACTTGGCTGGTCAAACTCTGGATCGACAACGATCAGGGTTGTTACCTCTATTGGCGTGACCGCACGTCTCAGATCCTCCGCGATGAAAACCCGGATGACGCCCGGCAGCACCTTGCCGAGGCGGTGCGGGAATGGATGGAGAATCTTCGACCGCAACTGTCAATCTCAGCGTTTTCCGATCTGTTGACGACGGCGATCGGTCGCGTTGACTGGTATGAGATCGCGGATGCCATGATCGAGGATTCGCCGTGCCGCCAGTCAAGCGATGAAGTCGTTTCAACGTACACCCGAGCACAGGCGATTGAAGACGGAGAGCTGATCGACGTCAGCACACTTGCCAAAGAGGCCGGGTTTCGTGTGCCGGTTGCCCTGACCGCTGCCGCATGGGCAGCCACGGTTGAAGTGCCGCCAGATGCATCATGTCAGGATGAAACCGGGCGACTGTGGGACGTGCTGAACGTGCTGCGATGTGTCTGCACCGGGCAAAAGAAATCTCTGGTCGATATGTCGGTTTCGGTTCTCGGCTCAGGGGGTAAACATCGCCGCGTCGATCTAAAATCAATCTGCGGACCCGGTGACAATTCGGAAATGGTGATCACGATCATGCTTCCCCACGAAGATTGATGCCAAACCGATCCGGTTCGCCTAAGCCACCTGGGCGAGCCGGAATCTTCCGCACCGGCCGCCGCCCCTGGCCTCCGCTGGACGCTGCGGCCAGCCTTCGCTCCTGAACGTCGCTCAGGCCCCGCCACGATCGGATCGCTTATTCCGCTTCGCGGAACTCGCTCACGCCGTCCAAGGTGGCACGCTCTCTGGCGCTGCTCAAACTTCCCGATGACATCCAAGCCCGCATCGAGTCATCAGAGATTTCGCCAACAGTCGCCTACGAAGTCTCCAAACTCGAAAGCGAGGACCAGCAGAGAGCGGCCCTAGTACAAGGAGAGTCTCGATCACTGACGGTTGCTCGGGCCAGCAACCAGGTTCGTCAGCGCCGCGGAACTTCACCTCCGAAGACGCGCGGGTTGAAGCAGGTCTTCGTCACGGAGGAAGGCTTTCGCGTAACAGTCACCGCATCGAAGAAGGGCACCTACGACGAGATCGAGCAGGCGCTGCGCGTTGCCCTTGAGGAAGTTCAGACTCGCATCAGAAGCGGCCTGCAATTGTTCTAATGCCAGACGATCGTTACATCTCGGGAACTTTTCAGTACCGGGAAAAGCTGTTCGGCGTAGTGGCTGATCCAGACGGAATGCGCTGGGCATTCGCGGAAGATGGCGAGGAGGAGAGTGCGGCAGATGTCACACGCATAGGGGAGCGCCTTTCCGCTGATATCCCTGACTGGGCACGCGACTTTGCAAGAGACGCCCGAGAAGCGTGGGAGGATTCTTTGGTACGTCTGGAACGCTCGCAGCAAGAGAATTTCGGCAACGACTTGGCTGACCAGACCGCCGCTCTGTCTCGCGTGGTCGCCAACCGCGTTAGAAATCCCACCCCCAGGGACATGTACTCCTTTTCCTTGCTCATCGCTTTTCTGATTTTTTTGTGGTGTTCTGTGCCACCAAGCCACCAAGCGGACCAATAACACTTCATTTCCTCTCAGCGGGGTATCTGCTAGTCGGCGCAGTGGTAACTGCTCGCCGCGAGAAGTAGTTCACCAGAAATCCCGCGGATACTTGACGACGCTCCCACCAACAAAAATGGCCTGGGGGTTACCCAGGCCGACGAGGCTAGCCTACAAGAATGTGCAGCATGATCAGTGCGACTATCCAAATCAGAATCTGCTGAAACAACTCGATCAGCAGATTCCACCGCCTGACTTCCCACCAATGCTCGTAAAGCTCACCTCGCCATGACCTCGATTCGCGTTTCCAGTTTTTCATTCTGTCCTCCATTGTGACATGCATCTAAACAGTCAGGCCCAACGAGCCTGACTGACAGAATGCTCAGTCGAGATGGAGCGAAACGCGCCGAAGGCCCTCTTGTGTTTGCGTTCCCGAGGGAAGGAACTGAATCAGCCTGCGGTTGCAGGCTGAGAAGTTCAGGGTCGTGCGGATCAGAAATCGTCTCGCCGTCGGAACGGCGTTGGTGCTTTGAAAAATGGCCTGGGAGAATCCCAGGCCGACGGATGCTAGAGCTTTGACAAAGCCACCGTCCAGACTGCAATTGCCAGGAGACAAATCCAGCCAAATGCAATCAAGCGACGTTGAGCCATCTCAAACGCCATGTCCCTTGCTCGTCGCTTCCGCCAATCCTTCTGATTACGTTTCTTCTCGTACACAGTGTCCTCCATCATGTGATGTGATTCGTCCTTGCAGACAGGCCGAATTGCCTGCCTGTCAGAACGAAGCACCGACGGAGGATGTGAACGTGAGCGAAACGCCGAAGGCCCTCTTGTGTTTGCGTTCCCGAGGGAGGGAACTGGATCAGCTTGCGGTTGCAGGCTGAGGATGACAGAACGAATCAGCTTTGATTTTACGGCGCAGAACGACGGTCTCAAGACCTATTGCGGCAGTTGACGGCCAACTAGATCAAGATCGCAGACACGCGACTGAAAATGAGGAAGTCGCCGCCATCAGGCGGCGGGATCTGAATTCTGTGTTTGCTGTATTGCACCGCAAAACAAGGATGAACTGTTAGCGAGCAAACTCAGCACGCTACTTCATGTATTTCGCAAGGAAGCCGAGCACCTTTTCCGGAGTTCGGCCGAACCAGTTGTAGCCGTCCTTGAACCTGCGCGTCGTGTCCTCGATCCAGACCAGTTCCTTTTCCTTGCTCCCCAACAGGTCGAAGGTTTTCTGGCCGTCCTCGGGCTTTGTCCACACGTCTTTGCGAACCTGCCACATCAGCACCGGCACAGTGACGGCGGGAGCCCAGAGATAGCCGCCCATGTCGGCGGCAGGGAACCCGCCCAGCTTGAGCAGTTCGAGGTCGATGAGTTCCTGATACTGGCTGATGCCCTGCAACTCCGAGAACGCCAGGAAAATCGCCGTCATGTTGGGGACCAGCGGACTGCACATGCACAACACGTTTTTGAACAACTCGGGGTGCTTGGAAATCGCTGCGTATTGAGAGACGCCTCCCAGGCATTGGCTGTAGAGCGCGATCTTCATCTTGCTCAGCCGCGGATGCTGGTCGACGTACTTCTTCACGCCCACACAGTCGCGCCATTCCCACTGGCCAATGCCACAGACGCCGTTGTTCGCTGCGCCGCTGTTGCCGTGGTTGCGGAAGTCGTAGGTCAGCACGTTGTACCCGGCGTCAGTCAGGTGCTTGTACTGAATCACGAAGTCGATTTCGGCATCGTCGAAGTTGCTCCACGGCTCGCCGAAGTGTCCCGGAAACCCAGCGCGGCACATGGGCAGAGCATGGTTGAAGATCACCAGCTTGTCGCTTTCGCCCCCCTTGGCGGGGATGTACCAGGCTTCGAGCGGCGTGCCGTCGTCCGAGGGAATGACAAGGTCGTGCCATCCCTTCAATCCGTAGGCATCCGGCGTCTTGAAGATGAAGCTCCGCGGCGTTTTCACGATCCCGGCGAGGGCCTTGACCTTTGCGTGATCCTCCTTGGAAATGGTTTTTTCCTGCTCCAGGGCTTTCTGCATTCTCTCTTTTGAAATCCGACTCATGATCGTGTCTCCAAGAAGTGTTATTCCACGCGAACAACGCCGGGCATGTGGTAGCTGCCGTCGAAGAGCGGCGCATGCGGACCGTAGAATCGTGGTCCAAATTGGAACCCGCCAATCTTCGGGGCCGGGAGCCAGTTCTTCTTCTGGTTCGCGTCCTTCGGTTCATCGGCCTGCACGTAGATCACGAGCTTGCCGTTCTCGGTGTGCAACTTACCGCGCTTGAGCATGTAGCTGTTGATCGAGTAGCGGTTGATCGGGTTGTCCACGAAGTAGGCGTCGCGGTCGTAGAGCGGCATTTCCCAGAACTCGGTGACCGGCGGCAGGTCGTTCATATCGAACGTGATCGTGTAGCGGTACTCGCCTGACAGCGGCCGACCCTTGGAGTCGTTGAGGCCGAAGGCCCCCGTGTGCGAACGGGACGGCACTGGGCCAAGCACCGCGAACATGCCGTACCCCGCCCGTAGTTTCCAGTCGGAATCCTTGTAGCCAATGTCCGTGCTGGACCGCCAACCGTTCATGTCCTGGCCCATCGCATGGAATGCCTTGGTGGCCTCGGCTCGGGCCTCGTCGATTCCTTCCTCCACCGCAGTCCTGATTTCCGCCGGCAGCTTGTCTGGATCGAACGGCTGGCCGGCCTTAAGCCCCAACCGCTCGAACCGCTGGAAGGCCATCCGCTCGGCGTAACCGTCTTCCTGCTTGGTGAACGTCGGGTCGTTCAGCACGAGGCTTACCCAGCGCAGGAACTCCACGCCCTTGAGTTTCCCCGGCTCCTTCACGTTCTCCATGCCCGGGTAGGTCGGGTAGTTGCCCTTCGTGACCGGCACGTCTTCGGGCTTCACGGGCTTTTTGCCTGCGGCGATCCACTTGCTCAGCGACATGAGGGTGATGCTGTCCTGAATTCCGTTGACGATCTTCAGTTCTTCCGGCGTGTCGTCAGTGAGCGCGACGCGCCCTATCGCGATGGCAAAGTCCGAGGGCGATTGCATGATGTCGGCTCCAACGAACTCGGGCGGCACCTTCTCGTTCCAGTTCGGGCCGACCAGCAGCCGCCGGAGCGGCCCGGGGGCGTTGAACTGGCTGCCCACGTTGAGCGGCCACCAACGGGAATAGTTGTCGGCGAACTGGATGCTCCAGTAGTGGTCCTTGATCTCGGGGACCGTAATCACGACCGGCTCCTTCGAGAGATCGAGCACGCCGCTGCCGTACAACGTGGTTGCGTTTGGCGTCGTCGCCGTGCGGTCCGATGCATGCATGGGCTTGCGGTCCCAGTGCATGCGATTGACGCCCCCGAACCTCGGGCTCTTCTCGTTCTGAGCGGTGTTGTATCGCAGGTGGTAAATCGCCACCGGGTGCATGCCCCAGAGGAACGCTTCCTTGCCGATGGCTTTGGCCTCGGCCAGCGTGAGTGGCTTGTTCTCCTGGGCAGCGGCTCGTCCGCAAACGAGGCCCACGAGCACCGCAACGAAGCGCATTCGAGTCCACATGGTGCATCCTCCGTATCATTGAAGTGCGCGGTTCGGCAGCGACAGATCGGAACAGGCCGAGTGCCATTCTATCTCCGTCGAGCAAAACCGACGAGGACATCAGCTTTCCTGCACCCGATCCTATTGAGCTTGGCCAAACGTAGTGACAAGAGTTGTGGATAATGGTATCCATCGTGGATGAAACGGAATTTGATACACCGGCGGAGCCGCAGCGATTACGTGATCGAGCCGCAGCGGTGGTTGAAAGCCGCGAAGTTGATTCGGAAAGGGAGTTCTCAGGCAGACGTGGAACGGCAGTTGGGGGTCCGTCGGCAGACGGCGAGTCGCTGGCATGCCGCCTGGAAGGCCGGCGGCAACGACGCACTGAGTGGGTTGAGGCGCAAGGGTCGCAAGTCGAAATTGTCGAGGGACGATCTGTGTCGTTTGGAAGCGATTCTGTTGGCCGGTGCTCACAAACGTCGCCAGTTCAGGCCGCACTCACTGCAATCGAATCCGAAAGGAGTTTCCCATGCAGATCTCGAATCATACGTTCCTCGTCAGCGGCGGGAGTTCGGGCCTCGGGGGCGCGTGCGTGCAGCGATTACTGAACCACGGCGCCTCCGTCATCGTCGCCGATCTTGTTCCACCGCCGCAGCACCTGGCGGATCAGTACGGCGCACGGTTGTTCTTTCAGAGAACTGACGTGACGAGCGAAGCTGACGTACGGTCCGTCATCGCAACGGGCGAACCACAGACGGGTCCGCTGCGAGGTGCTGTGATTTGTGCTGGCGTCGTCCATGCGGAACGCGTGCTCGGCCGCGACGGCGCCGCTTCGCTCGATGCCTTCCGCCGGATTATCGACATCAATCTGAACGGCACCTTCAACGTCGTGCGACTGGCGGCGGACGCCATCGCGCAGCACGAACCCCTCGAAGACGGTGAACGCGGCGTGCTCGTGATGACCGCCTCGGTCGCCGCTTACGACGGTCAAATCGGTCAGGCGGCATATTCGGCATCCAAGGGGGGGATCGTTGCGATGGTGCTTCCTCTGGCACGCGAGCTGGCCCGTTACGGAATTCGCATCAATGCGATTGCCCCCGGCGTATTCGAAACCCCCATGGTGCAATCCATGCCGGAGAAACTGCGCCTGTCGCTGATCGAACAGGTTCCGTTTCCCTCACGACTCGGAAGTCCTGATGAGTTTGCCGCGCTGACCGAGCAGATTCTGACAAACCGCATGCTCAACGGCACGGTCATCCGGCTCGACGCGGCGATTCGTATGAGCTAGGTTCGGCGCTGTTCGACAACGAGAAGCGCTGCGGTCGATTCACCGATCGAAGTCCGCAACCATGACCAGTCCCAATGAACAAGGTGACATTGACGATCAGTCGACGACGCAGCCGCCCGGTGGTCGCAAACCTCAGTTCCTGTCGTGGGAATCATTTGCAGATCGACGAATTCGCGAGGCGCAAGCGGCTGGGGCATTCGACAAGCTTCCCGGATTCGGTCAGCCGATACCGGGCATTGACGACCCGCTCAATGAGAATTGGTGGATCAAGCGCAAGTTGCGAGAGGAAGGCGTATCGGTGATTCCGCCAGTGTTGGAAGCGCGACGGGAGATCGAGCGCACACGGGCAGCGATCGCCGGGATGAAAAGCGAAACGGAAGTCCGCCGCCGGCTGGAAGCGCTCAGTGAGTTCGTCCGTCGCGCCATGTATTCACCGGTCGCTGGTCCGGCCGATGGTGTGACACCAATAGACGTCGAAGACGAACTACGGACATGGCGTGACATCGTCCGTGGTCCTCAACCGTGATGCGTCGGACAATCGACAGGTTGTGGACACGGGTGGACGTGGCGCCGCGGCCCGCGATTTGGAAATGTGCAATTTTCTCGATGTTTTTTGCGGATGTGACCGGGGAAAAATTAATGGGCTGTTTACGTTTGACTCCTCGGAATGCGGCGGTAGGATCGGACCCACTGAGTTGAGTCACGGCCGTTCGAGCGGCCGGTTGCCGATGCGAGCAACAGTTTCTGGGGAATCACACCCGTCTTCATCTGCGCTGACTGTGCGCGCGCATCGTTCGTCCGGTCTGTTCCAGCGCCGCTTCCCATCATCGCACTACCCACTGTCCATACTGCGTGGACTGGCAACGGAGTGCTGACCTTCGGCTGCGCGAGAAGACATGAATGCTTCTCAGACGCTGAGGGTGCGCGCCGAGGGGGGTCGCAAGAGGCAGACTGCGACTATGGATTGCAATCAGGAACTGGTGTCGCGAATCCAACGCGCGTTGGTCGCGCAGCTCGGAGAGCGCAGATATGGCAACTGGTTTGAGAAAACGCGACTTGAAGTCTGCGGAGAAGTTCTCATCGTCTGGACCAGCAGCCCTTATCTGCAGAGCTGGATGCAGCGACAATTTGCACAAACGCTCCAGACGGCAGCTGGCGATGTCATTGGACCCGGCGTTCGCGTTCGGTTCGACGTCGAAGCTGCGCCCGAATCGTTGATACAGAACGGAAGCCCACCGCAACCCGAGAAGCCGCAGCTGGAATCGCTGACCTCAAGGCGTGACGCTGTGCCACGGACGGCCGCGTCGCGCCGACGTTTTGCCGACCTGTCCGAATTCATCGCGGGATCAAAAAACGAGCTGGCTTATACGGCGGCGCGACAAGTTGCAGAGAATCCCGGCGGTCCGCTGAATCCACTCTGCATTTACGGCGGCGTCGGTTGCGGCAAGACGCACCTGCTGGAGGGCATTTATCGGCAGGTTCGCCGGGATTTTCCGGCTTTACAGGTGCTCTTTCTGACCGCCGAGAACTTCGCCAACTATTTCACACAGGCACTCCGCGAGCGCAGTTTGCCGAGCTTTCACCAGAAGTTTCGCAATGTCGATGTGCTGCTTGTGGACGACGTCGACTTCTTCCACGGCAAGAGCGGAATCGAAGAAGAATTTCTCCACACGCTCAAGAGCCTGGAGTCGCTGGGACGTCAGGTTGTCCTCACGGCGGATCGTCATCCGCGGCTGCTCAACAAAATGAGTGATGAGCTTGTCACGCGCATGCTCGCCGGACTCGCCTGTCGACTGGAATCCTCCGATTTGCCCACACGCCTGGAGATTGTCAGGCAACGCGTTCGACGCCAGGCCTTTCCCGTCGCGGATGAAGCGCTGGACTTCATCGCCCGACGGTTCTCCAACAACGTGCGAGAACTCGAAGGCGCCGTCAATTGCCTGCACACGTTTCACTTGATGTCCAAACGGCGTGTCACGCTCCAGGCCGCCCGCGATGTGCTCGCCCGATTGGAACGCGATTGCATCCGTGTGGTCAGGCTCGATGATGTCGAGCAGGCCGTCTGCCGAATGTTTCAGATCACGGCCGACGACCTTCGATCCGCCAGACGATCACGCTCGGTCAGTCAGCCCCGCATGCTGGCCATGTACCTGGCCCGGCGTTTGACGTCCTGCGCGTACAGTGAGATCGGCCAGTTCTTCGGCAATCGCAATCACAGCACCGTGATGGCAGCCGAGAAGAAGATCCGGCGGCTCATTGACGCGCAAGGAGTGATTCGCGTCTGTGCCGACCAGTGGCCGCTCCATGAGGTCATCGATTCGCTGGAGTCGCAACTCAAAACAGGCAGTTGACCCTGCAGGCACTTCGAATCATGTCGCGGGTTGCCGATGTGATGGTCTCACAACGCCGTCCGCTCACCAGCGAAATCCGCCTGCCGCACTGGGCGGCGAGATGAGAAAAGTCTCGGGACCGCCGGATCGCTCGTGAAGCATCAAACAGGCGGCCCCGAGCGCAAAGCCCCGGTCGTCGTGATGCCGTCCATCGCGTCGATGATCGATGCGAAGCCGACCGGCTTCCGATTGTCGCAGCAACAGGCTCGCCAGTTCAGTCTCCAGATCGTCCCGCGGCCCTGGACCTGCGACACCGGCGCGAACTGCATCTGACGACTGGCGAGCCGTATTGTTTTCGACGTCGCCGCAACCGGGATACCATGCGACCTGCCGGTGCACAATCAGTCTCCGCAACAGGGCCGCGAGGCGATGGTTCCCACGTCCCGCGGCAAAGTCGAACCGCTGGACCACAAACCGTTGTTGGATGGTCTGGATCGTGCCCACGAGTTGATGTTCGTCGACGACGAACATGACGTCTCGAAACTGGGTCGCAACGTCCTCGATCCAGTCTTCAACCCACCGAACGGGCGTCGGCCGATCGGGAGTTGGTCGCACAACATCCATTCGATCAACGACAATTCGTCCGCCCTCGTGGTGACACACGCAACCGACGGTGAAGTCATGTTTTTCCGCATAGTCCACAGACGCCACATACCATCGCCCGGCTGTGCCGCACTCCTGGTAGGCAAGCGTCTCGTCCCGGCACGCCTCGGCTTCCGCGAGTGAGACGAACTCGCCGTCGGAATGCTGCCAGAGATTGAGCCACAGCCGCTCGAATACGGCCGGCGGCAGCAGGGCCTTCTGCTCGGTCAGCCAGTCCTCGGTAATCCAGGGGGCGTGCGGGCCATCGAGCGATGAGAAATACCATGCCGGCGACTGCTGCGCGTGCTCACGCACGTCCCATTGCCAGCCGCGTCCCACCCCGGCATTCGTGAGCACGGTGAGCACACATTGCGGCTTCTTTGCAGCGGACGAGAGCAATGAGTACCACAAGTCGGGCCGCTCCCAGTGGCACAGTTCGTCACACACGACAAAATCCGGCAGCGCGCCCCACGAGCTGCGAACGTCGGACGAAATCACGTCCAGGCGCGAACCCGTCACCGTATTGCGCACCGCATGCTCCACAAAGCGCAGGTCGGTGCACAGGTCGCTGTTGATCTCGGCAACCCTCTGAATCGCGCGGTGAATGAGGCTCGCCTGATCTCGGTCGGCCGCGGCGGCGATACCGGACACCGAGCGTTTCGCTGCCAGCAGAATCCACGCGATCTGCAGCGCTGTATCGGACGTTTTGGAATGGCCGCGCGGCCGTTCGATGTAGGCGCGACGAATGACTTTCTTCGGCCCACCATCGGCGGACGTCGGTTGTGCGAGGCCGCCCAACGACATCCACGCCGCATCGAGCGCGGCAAAGTCGCGATTCTGCCACGGTTGAATCGCCTCTCGCAGCGGACGTGGGTTCTCGCCCTCCAGGAGCACCCA
>JAHBXU010000090.1 GCA_019636315.1 Planctomycetaceae bacterium
ATTGGATGGCCGCCGCTTTCCACAGAAGTTCGCGTTGCGGCATGCAGGGCAGCCCGTGGGAGTTTACGAGATTCAGCAAGTCCAGTTTGGTAAACCCGAGGAGTGAGCATCGTGCGTGGTGGGATAAGACGATGGCTGCTCATGGCGACGGTCGGATTCTTGTGGGCCGCGACGAGTGTCCGCGCTCAGAGTTCGCGAGAAGCCATTGACGCGGTGCTCCCGCGGATGGTGAAGATCTTCGGCGCGGGCGGGCTGCAGAATCTCGAAGCCTATGGGACCGGGTTTCTTGTCTCTGCAGACGGACACATCGTCACCGCGTGGAGCCATCTGCTGGATACCGACCGGGTCTCCGTTGTTCTGGACGACGGTCGACGTTTCGCTGCGGAGACAATCGGCTTTGAACCAACGCTCGAACTGGCTCTGCTCAAGATCGATGCAGAACGTCTTCCTCATTTCGATCTGGAAGAAGTCGCCGAGGCCGGCCCGGGGGCACGCGTACTGGCGTTCAGCAACATGTTTCAAGTGGCGGTCGGCGATGAGCCGGTGTCAGTCATGCACGGCGTGATCGCGGCGGTCGGACCGCTCTCGGCACGGCGCGGTCGTTTCGAGGTTGCCTATAGCGGTCCGGTCTACATCGTCGATGCGGTGACCAACAATTCCGGCGCCGCGGGCGGGGTGCTGACCACGCGCGACGGTCAGTTGCTCGGCATGATCGGACGTCCGCTCCGAAACGCCGACAGCAGCACCCAGCTCAACTATGCCGTCCCCATGACCGAACTTGCGGACACGATCCGTCAGATCCGCACGGGGGATTTTTCCCGTCGGCGGGACGAGGCGTCGCCCGATCAGGCGCAGAACTTTACCGCGGCCGACTTTGGAATCGTGCTTGTCCCCGATGTTGTCGAGCGGACTCCCGCTTACGTGGATGCCGTGTTTCGCGAGAGCGAAGCCGCGGCTGTGGGATTGCGACCGGACGACCTGATCGTGTTTGCCAACGGCCGGCTCGTCCCGTCCTGCAAGGCTCTGGAGGTGGAGTTGGGCCGTCTGCAGCCGCAGGATGATCTGACACTGGTCGTCCGCCGCGGCGGAGCACTTCTCACCGTCACGATGACCGCCCCGCGAACTGTCCCCGAACGTTGAAGTCATCAATGCCACTCCTGCGCATGGTTCACTGGCATCGCGCCGTGGTCTCGATCACTGTCATGCTCATGGCGTCCACACTGGTCGCTGATGAGCGCCTCGAGGCGCTGGAAGAGCAGGCATTTCGCGAGGCCGCGGCACTCGCGGAGCCGTCCATCGTGCGGATCGAAACGGTCGGCGGACTGGATGTGCTCGATGGCCTGATCACCCCCAGCGGACCAACGACCGGGGTCGTCGTGGGCGCCGACGGGTGGATTATCACGAGCAGTTTCAACTTCGCTTCCCGGCCGGCGTCGATTCTCGTGACGACGCCGGATGGAACGCGCCGCGCCGCCAGTGTCGCGGCGACGGACGAAGCGCGCATGCTCACGCTGCTCAAAGTCGATGCGTCGCGTCTGACGCCGCTTGCCGCAGCGCCATTGGAAGAGATGCGCGTCGGGCAATGGGCGATCGCCCTGGGACGCACGTTTGATCAACCGTTTCCGAGCATCTCCGTCGGCATCGTGAGCGCTCTGGGCCGCATTTGGGGGCGGGCGATCCAGACGGACGCCAAGACATCGCCCACCAATTACGGCGGGCCGCTGTTGGATGTTCAGGGACGTGCGCTGGGGATTATCGTCCCGCTCGATCCGCAGAAGACCGACGCGACGGCCGGCGTCGAATGGTACGATTCGGGAATTGGCTTCGCGATTCCGATGGAGGATATCTACGCGGTGCTCAGTCGGATGCAGGCGGGAGAGCAATTGAAGCCGGGACGGATGGGGCTGACGTTCAAGGATCTGGGACCAACCGCCGGAGAACCGATCGTGGACCGCGTGCGCGCTGGCTCACCCGCATACGACGCGGGATTGCGGGCGGGAGACCGGATTACGGCGGTCGACGGACGGGTGGTCAGCCGCGTGCCTCATGTCCGGCATCTTCTCGGCCGCAAGTATGCCGGGGATGCAATTGCCCTGACGTATATGCGTGACGGGAGCGAGTCCGCAGCACAAATGACGCTCGTCGCCACGCTCGAACCGTATGAGGCGCCGCTTCTGGGCATCCTGCCGGAGCGCGTCCCGTGGGCCGAGCGCACCGGGGAGACGACTGGCGCCGGCGTGCGATTTGTCCTGCCCGACTCCCCGGCCGCAAGGTCCGGAATCGTGCGGCGTGACGTGGTCACGAAAGTGGATGGAGATCAGATCGTGGACGCTGCCGCGTTGCGTGACGCCGTCAGTCGGCATCGTCCGGGCGATACCGTCGAGATTGGAATTGTTCGCGGTGGTCGCGAAGAGACGATTTCCGTCAAGCTGACGGCCATGTCCGCCAATGTTCCTGCCGACCTGCCAACCGAAGCCGTGCCGGCCCGCGAGCCGGCGGCTGGCGAGGGGGCTCCAAAGACAGGACGCTGGGTCGACAATTTGGGAGGTGATCCAGAGCGGTCCTATTGGGCTTATGTGCCTGCGGACTATGACCCGGCATTGCCCGCCGGGCTGGTCGTGTGGTTGCATCCGGCAGGCGACACGATGGAGGCCGACATCCTGAGGAAGTGGCAGGCCGCCTGTGACCGGCGGGGCATCATTCTGGTCGGCCCGAAAACCGCGCAGCCCAGCGGATGGAAGCCGGGAGATATCGCGTTCGTCACTGACCTCGTGCAGGAGCTGCGCGAGCGATACGCCGTTGATCCGCTAAGAATCGTCGTTCACGCTTATGGCGATGCGGCTCCCATGGCTTCGGCGGTCGTTTTTCGGAACCGGGAAACATTTCGCGGGTTGTCGCTCGTCGGGGCGTCGTTGCGGGCCGCGCCGCCTGAGTCGACTCCCGAGTTCTCACTGCAGTTTCACATCCTGTGCGGCGGCAACGATCCGGAACGCGAGGCGGCACAGAAGTCGGCCGAAGCGCTGGAGGAGCTGCGTTTTCCCGTGCTGTTCCAGCGTGTTGAAGAGTTGGGCCACGAGTACCCTTCCGCCGAAGCACTGGGGGGGATCGCTGCGTGGGTTGATGCCCTGGATCGAATTTAGGGTTTCCGAACAAGCAACATCATCGAACTCGTCGTTTGTCATCCGAAGTCTCAGCGAGGGCCCGATCTGCAGATCTTAACTCGTCCTTCGGGCGACGACGTCAATTGATGTCGCATCCTCTTCTCATCGAGTTGCTTCGTGGCCCCTGGTACGGCGGTCCGAGCAGGTGGGGAGTCCACCTTTTTGCAAGAAGTCGCCGCGGCGGACCTCACGATCTGAAACGGTTTCATGAACCAATCACAACATCACCCGAGCCGCGCGTCCCTGGAGGGAATGTCCTCTGTCATCATCGACGGCGTCGAATTGGATCTGGACCGGCAGAGCCGCTGTGGATTTCCCGAGGTGGTTTTCGCTCAGGGCAAGTCGGTGCCAACGGTCGTCGAGATCTTCTCGCGACTGACGGAGTCGGGACAGGAGGCGCTGGCGACGCGCGTGTCGCCGGAACAGGCGCAAGCACTCAAAGCACGGTTCCCGGAGGCCCTCTACAACTGTGAAGCCCGGACGGTGCGGCTGTCGCGCGAGACGCCGACGAGAGGCCATGTCCCTGTGGTGACTGCTGGCACATCCGATCGGCCCGTGGCCGAAGAAGCGCTGGAGACGCTTCACTGGATGCACTGTGGTTGCGAACTGATTCAGGACGTCGGCGTCGCGGGACCGAAGCGGTTGCTCGCGCAACTGTCGCGGTTCGAGTCCGCCGATGCGATCGTCGTTGTTGCAGGCATGGAAGGAGCGCTGCCGTCGGTTGTCGGCGGCTGGGTCGATTGTCCGGTGATAGCCGTCCCGACAAGTGTGGGGTACGGCGCCTCGCTGGGCGGTCTATCGGCCTTGTTGGGGATGCTCAACAGTTGTGCGGCGAACGTCGCCGTGGTGAATATTGACGCCGGATTCAAAGCGGGTTACCTGGCGGGCATGATTGCACGCCGTCGCAAGACGGACGACTGACCATGCGGCGAATCACTCAGCTCCCTTTGCTGCCGGCCCGTCCCGCCGACGCCCATAAAGGAACGTTTGGCCGCGTGCTGGTTGTCGCCGGCAGTCGCGGCATGAGCGGCGCCGCCGTCCTTGCCGGAACGGCGGCCTTGCGGGGCGGCGCAGGGCTCGTGTTCGTCGCGGCGCCGTGCGGAGTCGTCCCCGTCATCGCAGGATATGAGCCGTCCTATCTGACGATGCCGCTCGCAGAGGATGCTGAAGGACGGATCGACGCGAGCTCACTGGAGGAGCTGAGCGCGCAGATCGCCGGTATGGATGCGGTCGCGATCGGTCCCGGTCTGGGCCAATCGGAAGGACTGGCGTCGGTCGTCAGTCATCTCTATGCATCGGTCGCAATCCCGATGATTGTCGATGCCGACGGGTTGAATCTTCTGGCCCGTGAGCCGCGGCAACTTGTTCGGCATGGGGGGCCGCGCATACTCACACCGCACCCCGGCGAGTTCGCCCGCCTGACGGGAGTCTCGGTGGGCTCCAGTCGCGAGGAGCGCGAGCAGGCGGCGGCCCACTTGGCACAAGAGCACTCAGTCACCGTCGTGCTCAAAGGGACGGGGACCATCATCACCGACGGGACTCAGATCGCCGTCAATACGACCGGCAACAGCGGAATGGCGACCGGGGGAACTGGCGATGTTCTAACCGGGCTGATGGCATCGCTGTTGGCTCAGGGGATGGACACGTTCGCCGCGGCTCAACTGGGCGTGCACGTGCATGGGCTGGCCGGCGACCTGGTCGCCGTGCGGACCAGTCAACGCGGACTGATTGCTTCCGACCTGCTGAAAGGACTCTGCGATGCCTGGATCGAACTGGAAGCAAATGCCAGCGAAATGTTGACGGTGGGGGAACCGTAAAGAGCTTGCGCCCGATCTGCGGGGGAGGCGGACGGGAACATCGGATCGAGCGAGGAATCACTCCCCAATGGGGTCTTGCAGCGACCGACCGCTTCGAGTCGGCGTGCAATTGGGATTGACGCGAAAATCGAAACCAATTACTGGTCTCGCCCGCAATCCCCCGTCGTCCCCGGAGCTGCATGTCCATGAGTTCTCAGCAGGCCCCCTTGTCCGGACAGTGTCGTGCTGCACGGTCGTTTCTGGAACATTTGTCCCAGCAACTCGATGCGCCGATTGCGGTCCGCCTTTGGGACGGAACGATGGTTCCGCTGGGGCGGAACGTGCGTCCAGAATTGGTCCTGTCGATCTCCGGACCGGGGGTGATCGGCTCGCTGCTGCGTCGCCCGACGCCGGATAACCTGTTGCGGCACTATGCCCGCAAGCAGATCGACTTTCACGGCGCCGATCTGTATTCGTTCATCGATGCGGCCCGCGTCCGTCATTCTCGGCAGAAATCGCGGCGCGTTCCGAAGGGCGTCCTGGCTCGCGCCGTGGCGGCATTCCTGTTCACACCCGCCGAGTCCACCGACGTCGATCATTGTTACGCGGGAGATGAAGTCGGGCATCATCGCCGTGCGGGGGAGAATAAGGACTTCATTCAGTTTCACTACGACATCAGCAACGAGTTCTACGGGCTGTTTCTCGAACCGGAGATGGTTTACTCGTGTGCGTACTTCACCGATTGGAACAACTCACTGGAGCAGGCTCAGCAGGACAAACTGGAGATGATCTGCCGCAAGTTGCAGCTCCAACCGGGTGAGCGGTTCCTGGACATCGGCTGTGGGTGGGGAGCGCTGGTGTGCCACGCGGCGCGGCACTATGGCGTGCAGGCGCACGGCATCACGCTCTCGGAACGCCAGTTGCAATCCGCCCGCGAGAAGGTGGCGCGGCTCGGGCTCCAGAAGCAGGTCACGCTCGAACTCCGCGACTACCAGCACCTCGAAGGACAATGGGATAAGATCGCCAGTATTGGTATGGTCGAACATGTGGGCGTCGCCAACATGCAGGGATACATGCAGAAGGTTCGCAGTTTGTTGCCGGATCGCGGCATCTTCCTCAATCATGGACTGACGCGTCCGGCCAAACGGACGCAGAAGAAGTTTCGACGCATGCGGCCCGAGCGGCGGTTGCTGGCAAAGTACATCTTTCCCGGTGGAGAACTCGACCATATCGGCCACATGCTGGAGACGATGGAGGCCGCAGGCTTTGAAGTGCATGACGTCGAAGGCTGGCGCGACCACTACGCGCACACTTGTAAGCTCTGGTGCCAGAGACTGACGGATCGCGGCGATGAGGCCATCCGGCACGTCGGAGAAGAGCGTTACCGCATGTGGCTGCTGTATCTCGCCGGCGTCAGCATGGCGATTCGGGACGGCTCGGCCTGCATCTTCCAGACAGTTGCCAGCAACCGCGCATCGAAGGGCGTCTCGCGGATGCCGCCCACGCGGGCGCACCTGTACGCCGGTCGGTCAGAAAGCCACAGAAAGGCTGCCTGATTCGCCGCGGAGATTGCTGGACACTCTGTGATTGGCGCCCCTCGTGCGCTTATTGTCCCTGTTGGCGCTCGAGTTGTTCACGCAGGCTACACTCTTTCGTCTTCGCCTCGTGTGCTGCTGGAGATCACCTCGAAGAGGACATCGGGAGCGTGTCCTTCCTCCCAGGTCTGGAACGTGCTACGAAGTCCCGCATCGCAGGCCTTCACCACGAACCCGTCCGACTCCGGATACTCGATCTCGGCAAAGGGCTGAACCAGGGACATAACGTGCACTCAATTCTGAAGACGTGAGCTGTCGTCAATCTACCGCCAAATCTCATCAATGGCACTTGCGTCCGGCGAGAATCTCGGCGATATGCATCACGCGGAGCGGGTTGCCGTCGCGGCGGATCAGGCCATCCAGATGCATCAGACAGGACATGTCGCCGGCGGTGATCACCTCGGCCCCGGCCTGCAGATGGTCGTGGATGCGGTCATGCCCCATCATACAGGAGACCGCCTCTTCGGTGACTGCGAACGTACCGCCGAAGCCGCAGCACTCATCGGGCCGCTGGAGATCGACCAGTTCGAGCCCATCGACAAGAGACAGGAGGTGCCGCGCATGACTAAACGGCGGCTCCATCCGTTCGGATGATCGCCCCAGCCTCAGCTCCCTCAGGCCATGACAACTGTGGTGTAATCCCACGCGGTGGGGGAACGAGATGCCCTCCAACCGGTCGAGTTTCACAACCTCCACCAGATACTGTGTGAGTTCGAACGTCTTCGCCTTGAGTTCTTCGAAACCAGGGCGGCCGGCAAGGAAGTGCTCGTAGTGATGCGTCACCATCGCCACGCAACTGCCAGAGGGGCAGACGACGGCGTCGTAGGCACGGAACACTCGCAGGAATCTCTCGGCCAGCGGACGCGCGTCCTCCCAGCAGCCGGTATTGGCCATCGGTTGTCCGCAGCAGGT
This sequence comes from Planctomycetaceae bacterium, assembly GCA_019636315.1. Classification (GTDB taxonomy): domain Bacteria; phylum Planctomycetota; class Planctomycetia; order Planctomycetales; family Planctomycetaceae; genus JAHBXU01. The sequence continues at coordinate 7,465 of JAHBXU010000090.1, forward strand.
CTGTTCTTCGGGAAAGTCGACCTTTCCGGCGTAACGCTCCAGCAATTCCAGAGTGGCCATCCCGACGTCGGGAAAGAGTTGATCGATATAACAGGGAATGAACAGGCCGATCATGAAGCCGCGCACCAGGTATCGGAGAGTTTGTGGCTTCGCAGAATACCAGATGCCGGTCGCGCCCGCGATCACCCTCGTCAACGGGGACGCCGATTGTCATGCGACATGCGTGCCTGAGGAATCCACGTGCGAAAGACTCCGTGGAGTCACCGCTCTTCAGATCGCGATGAGCAATCCGCTCGGATGGCGCAAGGGCTGTGGCGGCGAACCGTCACATTCAATCGTGCGCCAGTTGCACGACGTCGGAGTATGGCACGCACGTGTCGAATCGGCACGTGACGATCCATGCGGTTTCGCTCATCGGGACGGCGCGCACAATGCGGCCCGAGCGGATCACAGCAAACTCTCGCGTGCGGCACTCCAGTCTCAACCAGATGCGCGTTACGGACGTCAGGGGCTGGCTGAGGATGAACGCGGCGCCGTTCATGCTCAGGTCAGTCAACTCACCGCGCCACGGAGACTCATGGAGCGCGAAATCCAGCTCCTCGGCGTCCACCGCGGCATCGCGACATGGGAGAACCCGCACCAGGTGCGAACTTCTGCGACGTCGGAATCGTCGGCGCTCGACAGCAGCAGACTCGAAGCGATTGGATGCTGGTGTTCGCGGCGCGAGACCGCCGCCCGCATCCGCAAGTTCCGGTTGTGTCGCCCACATCTCCCGCTCAGCACTGTGTTCGGCCGCCTGGCGAGCGGCAATCAGACGCAGTGCACACGAGACGCGACTGGAACCACAGAGGGCTGAAGCACTTCGGAATCCGCGAAAACGCGGTGAGAATGGAATCGATCCACTGCGACCGCCGGCCACAGATTGTGATTCGGCTGCCTGAACGACGGGCCGTTCGAGTTCGGCAATACTCATGTTAACCTTTTCCGTGATCAGTATTTGCACAGAGATCGCCCGAACGGCTTGCGGCATCAGGACACGCCGCCTTGGGAATCTACGTCACGCTTATGGGCGCGTCAAAAACCGAATCGGGAATTCCCCGTAACGCGTGTGTGCCGCCGACGCCGCACACGACTAAGAATTGCGTGCGACCGCTTCAACCGCACAATTGCGAGACTTCGCGGATGTCGTCGAGGGCTTCGTCGAGATCGGCGACGACCATGCCCGGAATACGGCCGTCGCGGTCGCATTCCGCCAGGAGCAGCAATTCCTCAAAGCTTTCCGATGCCGCCAGACGCCGCCGCGCCCGCGCACCGATGGTCCCATCGTGAATCCGTCGCGCTTCCGCATGATGTGCGATCAGCCAGGCGGTCCGCTCTGTGATCCAACCATCGAGCGCCGCGAGACCGGCGGCAATATGATCCTTGCTGTCAATGGCCTTGCCGATGTCGTGGAGCAGCGCGGCCAACAGGAACTCTTCATCGTACGGCAGTTCATCGCGAGCCAGCTCGAACACCTGCAGGCTGTGGTAGAGCGCGTCGCCTTCCGGATGCGACCGGCGCGACTGCCGCGTGTCCGCCAGCGGAAGCAGCAACGACCGATACACCTGAAACCGGTCGGTCGCATCGGCGCCGCGGGATGCTGATGCCTCGCCATAAAGTGCGTCGAATTCGCACTCCTGCTGATAGGCGAGCATCAGCAGCTCATGGCGGATCTCGGCATGGGAAGGGAGTTCCTCGCGCCGCACCCACCGCAGCCCCAACTTGCGCACGGCCTTGCTGCGGGCGCGGTCGTAATCGTGTTCCTGGCAGCGATGAATCAGCTGCGCGGCGGCAACCACAATCTGCCGCTTCAACGTGTCATGGGTCATCACTCAGTGTGCCGTCACCAGGCCCCTCAATGCGGCACCGGGCCGTCCCTATCGTAAGCCGTGTCCCGAGTGTCGGCAATCCTTCACTGGGGATTGGAAATGCCTCAGGACAGAGTGTCGGCTTTCAGGTTGCGCGACGTTTCTCAGCGAGAGAACTGAAAGGGCGTCAGTCCACGCTCGGCGGCCACCGGTTGGGTGAGGATCTGGATGCGGCCCAGTTGTTCGTCGACCACCAGCACCATTTCGTTGCCGGCAGTCTGGTACTGCTGGAGAATCTCCCGGAACGCAACGGCCGCCGGCACTTTTCCGAGCTTGAACGTTTGAGGCATGTTCTTCGTATATCCGGCCTCTCTCAGTG
>JAHBXU010000900.1 GCA_019636315.1 Planctomycetaceae bacterium
CGTCCCGAGCGCCGCGTGGCGTTCGAGTTGCTGGAGGAGTTCGGCGATCTGCCGGTGGACGCGCTGGGTCTGGGTGACGACCATGCCGCCGTCGATCATGTGCACGGTCCCCTCGCCGCCCTTGTCCTTCCACGCCGCGCCGGGGAGGGAGTCCTGCAGAATCTCCTCGATTCCGTCGCCGGCCATGTTTGGGAAGTGCCGCAGGTTATAGACGCGCGTTTCGAGCGTGTTTTCGGCGACTTCGGCGGTGGTGATCGTGAGCACTTCGTCGCGGAGGATGTAATCGAGATCGAGCCGGCGAAGGATGAGGTTGAGGACGCTGTCGAGCCGCGCGTTGGCAATGATCAGGTTGACCGGGTCGTCGGTTGGGATGCCGTGGTCGACCAACGCCCTCTCGTCGAGCAGGATCGTGATCTCATGCAGCCGCGCTAAGTAGTTCATCGCATCGCTCAGCGGCATGTCGACGAATTCGATCTGCGTGCGTGACTCCAGCGCGGCTTCAATCCGCTGCACCGACGGCGGTTGCTCCTTGTGATGCAGTTGCCTTGGCTGCTCCAGACCAACTCCGAACATCAACTTGGCTGACCGCGGCTCCTCCCCTTCTTCACCGATCACCGATCCGACGATACCTTCTCGTGCTGCCTCGATCTTGGAAAGCGTCGTGACCTTGAGGACGTCATCCTCAATCATGAAGCCCAGTTTCAGCGGCTTGAGCATCAGGTTCAGGGCGCTCCGCAAGTTGATCCCGTCAACATTCAGGGTGATAGGAGTTTCAACGGTCAGTCCTTCCAGGCGAAGACCAGCGTCGTCCAAGACGACATTGAGATTGCACTGGCGAGCCACCGACTCCATGACCTCGGCCAGCGTCGCGTCGTTGAAGTGGAGTGAGATCGGTTCGGTGAGCGCTTGCTCGATGCGTCGTTCCTCAGCGCTCCTTTCAGTTTGTGGGACGCCAAGCAAAAGACGCCCGTGTGCGGGTGTTGTTCCTGATTGCTCAATCTGCGCTATTTGTATCGGCTCCGATTCCGCCGACGCGAATTGCGTCGTCATGATGGTCGGCGCTTGCCTCTCAGAATGATCGCCGGGGCTTTCATGATTGCCCACGCTCAGTGCCAGCGGCACGAGGAGTGCGGCGGTGAGGGTTGCGGTTGCGGTGGTCGTCGTCATGGCAATCGTCTCCTTTGCCGCGAGGCGGGCGGCTTCGTGGGTGAAGAGGGGGCCGGCGGGGTCGCCGATCGTGTAGGACAGGCCGGCGTGGATCGTGCCGCTGACCAGGGCATCGAGTTCGGCCGCCGTTACCAGAGACGGCGTGAGCGACGCGGCGGCGATCGCGACGGAGAGGCCGACGCCGCGGCGGGCCAGACGCAGTTGCAGTTCCCTGCGACCGCGTTTGAGGCGGCCTTCCACCGTTGAGACCGACAGCTTGAGTTCGTCGGCGACTTGCCTGGCGGTCTTGCCTTCCAGGTAATGCAGGACGAGCGGGGCGCGGTACTTGTCGGGGAGTTGCTCAAGTTCCTCATCAAGAAGTTGCCGTTCGTGGCGATCGGCGACGTCGGCAAGCGAGTTTGCGTCCGAAGAAATCATGGCGACGTCTTGCACCAAACGAATGCGGCGGTGCCGGCTCTCAGCCGCGCGGAGGGAAGTGCGGTAGGCCACGCCGTGCAGCCAACTGGCCAGCGAGGCCCGCTTCCTCACACGATGGGCGTCGCGGGCGAGCACCAGAAACGTCGCCTGAAACGCGTCCTCGACGTCCTCCCGGTGCCGCAACACCCGCTGGCAGACTCCTAAAACCAGCGAACTATGCCGCCGGACGAGAGTCGCGAATGCGATCTCATCCCGGAGACGGACGTACCGCGAAACAAGGTCCCGGTCGACGAGCGATTCGATCGGTTTCGGGGTGGGGGGTGCGGTCACGTTCATCTCCATCAGTTTAGTGAGTCTGGACCGCAACCTCGTTCACGAAAACTGGAAAAACCTTCGGAAGAAGGTGTCGCAAACTGCGTTGGCTTACGCAGTGACGGGTGTCCCCCGGTCCGTCATGACGCTGACAACTTTCCCGCCCACACGCGGATTCCACACCATGATGTCGCCTGCTTCTGCGCAGGCGACTTGATCAACGGGGAGACCCATGAAACCCACAACCCTCGGAGCGTTCCTGACAGTCCTTGGTTCCGTCACCCTGTCCGGCGGCTTTGCTGCGGCCCAACAGCAGTTGTTTCAGCAGCCGCAGAGCGTTTCTCTCCAAACGGCGTCCGGCATGTTGCTGGGTGTTTACGCCAACACAACGCCTCAGGGACTGAAAATCGTCGGCACGATTCCCGGCTATTCGGCCGAAGGGC
>JAHBXU010000901.1 GCA_019636315.1 Planctomycetaceae bacterium
GGGGCGAACGCCAGTCGCCTGAAAATGCCCGAAGGCGCGGCCGTTCTCATCAATGCCCTCCTGCACAAACAGGAAAATATCCTGCATGATCACCGTGTCCTGCTCCATGTTGAGCACCTCGGTGATGTGCGTCACTTTGCGCGGTCCGCCCTGCAGGCGGTTGGCCTGAATGATGACGTCGACCGCGGAACAGAACTGATGCCGGATGGCCTTGAGCGGCAGTTCGACGCCGCCCATCGTGACCATCGTTTCGATACGCGACACAGCATCGCGCGGGTTATTGGCGTGCACGGTCGTCAACGAACCGTCGTGACCCGTATTCATCGCCTGAAGCATGTCGAGCGTTTCCGGTCCGCGGCACTCGCCGATGATGATCCGGTCCGGCCGCATACGCAGAGCGTTACGAACCAGATCGGTCGCACCGATGCGTCCTTTGCCTTCAATGTTGGCCGGACGGGTTTCCAGCCGCAACACGTGCTCCTGCTGCAACTGAAGTTCGGCCGCATCTTCGATTGTGACGATTCGCTGATCGTGCTGAATGAAGCTGCTCAGCGTATTGAGGAGCGTGGTCTTACCGGAGCCGGTACCGCCCGAGATGATGATGTTCAGCCGCGCTTTCATCGCGCCTTCCATGAACATGACCATTTCCGGCGTGAAGGCGCCGAAGTTGAGCAGCCCTTCCAGCGTCAGCGGGTTCGACCCGAACTTACGAATGGTCAGCGAAGGACCATCGAGGGCGAGCGGCGGGATGATCGCATTGAGACGCGAGCCGTCCGGGAGACGCGCGTCGCACATCGGCGACGTCTCATCAATGCGGCGTCCGACGCGCGACACAATCCGGTCGAGAATCTGCAGAAGATGGTCGTTGTCGCGGAACGTGACGTCCGAACGGATGACGCGGCCCCCTTTTTCCACGAAGACGTTTTTGGGGCCGTTGATCATGATATCCGCAATGCCCTCTTCCTTCATGAGGACTTCCAGCGGACCAAAACCGAATGTTTCGTCAAGAACCTCTTCAATGAGCCGTTCGCGCTCCGAACGGTTCAATAGAGGATTTTCCGTATCGCAAAGGTGCTCGACCACGAGTCGAATCTCGCGGCGCAGCGTGTCGCCTTCCAGTTCGCCCAGCCGCGACAAGTCCAGCTTGTCCACCAGCTTGCCGTGGATGTGTGTCTTCAGTTTGTCGAAGTCGTCGGCTGACGATTGGGCAGAGCCCAGGCGGGGAGTGAGCGTACTGGAAGATTTTGGTTTCATGGGGCAGCAATCTCCTGATGGGACAACCGGGCCGCGGGGCGCACTCCCGACGGGGAGACCGCCAACGACCTTCGGCGCCGCGCACCGGCGCGTGTCCTTGCTGTCAACTTAGCTCATGTTTCGCGCGGTCGAGACGACAAATCTCAACACTGATGGCGAAACACCACATCAAGGAGACCCGGCGATTGCGTCTCCATCGTCACAATCAGTGCGATCGAATCTTCGCAATCGCCAACGTCGGGATGCAGATGTTGTGCAATGACACGCGTTCGTTGCGTTCCGACGCGTCCCGCATCAACGAACGTCGGGCGGCATCCGCCGGTGGGCGAGCGTCAGGACCAGTCCGCCACACACGGGGACGTTCCCCATCGCAAGGACTCGGCCGCGGCTGACCATCGAAGCCGCTCGCGGGAAGGATCACCCGCGGGTCCATCACCAGCTGTGCCCGCACTTGGCCGCTGAATCGAAACGGGAAGCGTCGCCGGGAAATCTCAGCGTTCTCGGAAGAACGAAACCGCCTGCACGCAATCAGAAACCGCCGCCGCGCAAGCTCAAAGCAAGGGGTGGGTAACGGGACTCGAACCCGCGACCTCCGGAACCACAAGGCAGGTATGAAAACCGCTGATCTCTCGAAAAACCCTGTAATTGTCGGACGAAATTCACTTAGGCCGCTGGCTCGGGTCGGCTCAAAAAGGCTGATTTCAGACATCCCCAGGTGTCGCGACACCCGCCGTTGAGCGGGTGGAACGGCCCGTGTGTGGGCGTTGTCTTGGCTCCGAGCATGCTCCGCTGATTATGGCGGCCAGTCTCCTGCCATCAGCATCCGCTCAACGTCCACCGACCGCGAGAACACCCGGCAGTGCCGGTGTGAATGGTCGGCCTCGTTCTCAGCGTCCACTTGTCGGCAGACGATCGGGCGATAACCGCGCAAGATGTCCATCTCTCGGCGGACGGTTTTCTGTAAGCTTACATAGTTCGGTGAGCGTACCGGTGGCAGTCACTCCGCACTCAGGTTCACGTCCCCTGCCGCGAAGCCCGACGGGTCCTCGCTCACGAACTGAAGTTGTCCCATCCGTAGTGGGA